>UROG01000002.1 GCA_900549485.1 uncultured Eubacteriales bacterium | reverse complement strand
CCGAAAGCCTTGATATATCAAGGCTTTCGACGGCGGTTTATCCAATTTGAGGCGGACCTTGCCCCCTCAAGCTCCCCCGCTGCTATATTATCTGACTTTAAAACATAGTTTTTTGACAGTCTCAACTGAGGTTGAGCAAAGTTTTCCCCACGGCATTGCCGGGGGAAGAATAGCTTCCGGCGAGGAGAACAGCAGACAAGGGAAAAGCGCCCCATTATAGTGGAAGAGGTTTGCCAACCACTCAACTGCAAAAATGAGGATGTCTCCCTCATGAAAGAAAAAGACATAAATAGTTTAGGCAATATAGCATGGAAATATCAATACCATGCAGCGTTTGCCCCTCTCTGTCAGACAATTTCAATTGAATAACTCAACCTTTCCCTGTCTCACATCATTGACTAATGTACGTTTGTACTTGCCTGACTGCATGATTGCGGCAGCGGGGGGAATATGCTATAATTCACACATAATGAGCCGGGAGGTATCGTAATGGACAAGGAATATGAACAGCTTTGCGAACGCTTCAGGAGCGGTAAAGAGGTATATCACGGACCGCTGCTGCACGTGTACCACGACAGGGTCATTCTCCCGAACGGGGACGAGGCGGGGAGAGATTATATAAAGCATCTGGGCGCGGTGTGCGTGGTTCCGGTGACAGAGGACGGGCGCGTGGTCGTCGAGCGGCAGTTCCGTTATCCCGGCGGCATGGTGTTCACCGAGATACCCGCCGGAAAGCTTGACAGTGCGCAGGAGGATCGGCTGGAGGCGGCAAAGCGCGAGCTTATGGAGGAGACGGGCTATACCGCGGACGAGTGGACGTGGATAGGCGATTTCTATTCTGCTGTCGCGTACAGCAACGAGCGCATAAGTATGTATCTTGCCTGCTCCCTGCACAAGGGCGAGCGGCATCTTGACGCGGATGAGTTCCTGAATGTAGAGCTTGTACCGCTTGAAGAGCTTGTGCGGCAGGTGATGGACGGCGAAATAACCGACAGCAAGACACAGACGGGGATTCTCAAGGCCGCAAGGCTCCTCGGCGTGTGATTTTCCGCGGATTTTAAAACGCGCCGCGGGTTTTGAAAAAGACTATTGCTTTAAGGCAAAAGATATGGTATAATACCTAAGCCTTGGAGGGCTAGCTCAGCTGGTTAGAGCGTCCGCCTCACACGCGGAAGGTCAACGGTTCGAGTCCGCTGCTCTCCACTGCGTCGCTGCGGACTGCATATCGTTCGCAGCGACTTTTTTATGCCATGCATAAAAAAGTCGCTTCTCATTCATTCCGTCGCAGCTCCTTTCCAAACCGAACCCGCTGCGTTGGAGTTCGGTTTGGACAATAAAAATCCGAACATTTTCCCGTCAAAGGGAAAGTGTTCGGATTTGTTTTATTTATGAAGAAATTCAGCTAATAGAGCCTGTATATCTGAGTATTAAATTACTTTATCTGAAACATCCGGATGAGATTTCAAGTCATATATAAGGCGGAGCAGCTTCCGCGGTTTCAAACGGTTTTACCGCCGTTTGAGCGGATATACTCGATAAGCTCCTGCGCGCAGATGGGCAGTGTCCGGTTTTTCCGCCATGTGATGTAGCAGGTCGAGGGCGGGAAAGGCGTCGTCAGATGAAGTACCTGAAGCTTTTTGTATATTTCAAAGCTTTCTGCCAGTTCGCGCTGAACTACCGCAAGACCCAGATCGGCAGCTGCCATCTGGAGCATTATTCCGGTGCTTCCGGATTCGCCCGTAACGGTAGGGACGATGCCCTGCTCGTGGAAGAAGCTGTCAAAGCGTGTGCGCGTATATGTCCCCGTGGGGCGCACGATAAAGGGATAAGGGGCAAGCGCCTTATTCTCGACGCAGCCGTGATCGGCAAGAAACGCGTACTTCGGCCCGGCAAGCACCACGTCATGCAGCTCGGCTATCTGGAAGTAGTCAAAAAGCACGTTGTCCGGTTTGAGGTTGACAAGGCCGAAGGTGATGTTGAGCTTGTCTATCTGCTGTATTACCTGTGCGCTGTTGAGAGTCTCCGTTTCGCGGACTACCACACGCGGGAACTTCTCCTGAAACCTGAATTTTTGCAGCAGGGGGATCATGTAGTAGGCAAACAGACCGTCGCCGCTGGCAATGTTCATACATTCTGAAGTCTCAGCGTTCAGATGCTCGATCTTGTCGAGAGTTTCCGAAATTATCGACTTGTTTTTTGCCGCGCAGTCAAACAGTATTTCCCCGGCCTGAGTGAGCTGCACGCCGTCTCTTGAGCGTATAAAAAGAGTGCAGTTCAATTGCTCCTCAAGCTTTTTAACGGCCTTGCTCAAAGCCGACTGGGAGATGTTGATCTTATCCGCCGCAGTGGTAAAGTTCTTATACTGTGCGACCGCGTAAAAATAATCCAAAGCGCTGAACATCATAATTCCTCCTCGGGTATTCACAGGATGCACATCAAAAGAGAGAAGAGAGAAGAATATACAAAATATTAAAGAAGGAAAATGTGAAAAGAACTTTTTAAGCGTAAAAGCCCTAACTTTATATAGTTTACCCGCAATTATTGCAACAGTCAATAAAAAATTTTTGAAACGGCCATGAATTATAGGAATTGTTTGGGTGACAACAATTCATTTTACAAACGCACGGCGAATTGATATTATTAGCCCAGAAATTGAAACACACGACATAAAAAAAGGAGGCGGAAATATTATGATCGTACCTTTGCAGGAAATGCTCAAGGATGCAGAGGCAAGAAATTATGCGATACCGTCCATCAATACGCCAAATCAGATATCGCTGAGAGCCGTGATAGCGGCGGCGGAGGATACGGGCGTTCCCGTTACGCTCAACCATGCCCAGACGGAAAATGACCATATACCCATTGAGATAGCGTTCCCGTTGATGAGCGAATACGCGAAAAACTCAAAGGCCGCGCTGGCGGTGCACGTCGATCACGGATATGACCTTACGCACTGCATGAAGGCGGTGAGGCTCGGCGCAACGTCGATAATGTATGACTGCTCCCGCTTCCCTCTGGAAGAGAATATAAGGAGAGTAAAGGAATTTACCGAACTTGTGCATCCGCTTGGAATAGCGATAGAAGCAGAGCTGGGCGCGATGCCCAACAATATGCCGGACGACGTCCACGGACAGGAAAAGAGCGATCTGTCCGACCTGTCGAAGTACTTTACAGACCCTGCCGAGGCGGAGCGCTTCTGCCGGGAAGCGGGCTGCGACGTGCTGACGGTGTCCTTTGGCACGGTACACGGCATGTACGCAGGTGAGCCTAATCTCCGGCTTCCCCTTGTGGAAGAAATAAGAAAAAGAGCCGGCGGCGTTGCGCTCGGCATGCACGGCGCGTCGGGAACTCCCTTTGATCAGATACAGGGAGCGATCAACGCCGGTATCAGGAAGATAAATTACTTTACCGCCATTGACACGGCGCCCGCCCCCGTTCTCCGGGATTACATCGAGGCATCGACGCTTCCGGTCAATTTCTACAAGCTTGCGGATATGGCAATGGAGGTCATATACAGCAAGACGGTGGAATTTTTGAACGTATGCAAAAGCTGCATGAAATAACGGCAGATATCAGGTGATTTCTCTGTGTTGAGAAAAGCTTTAGGCTGGGCTTTGCTGAATACAGACAGAGATAAAAGAATAATTTGGAGGTATCACACAAATGAAAAAAACCCTTAGCTTGATCGTTGCGCTGGTTTTGGTGTTCTCTATGGCACTCTCCCTCAGCGCAACCGCATGCGCAGAAGAGAAGATCGTTATCGGATTTTCCCCGATGACCCTTGTAAACGAGTATTTCTCCGCGGTTCTCGGCGCTGTTGAGAAGGTCTGCGAAGAGAACGACGTAGAGCTTATCACCTACGATCCACAGAGCGATTCGACCGTCCAGGCGACCCAGATCGACGACATGATCTCCGCCGGGATACAGGCTCTTGTTTATATCCCCGTTGACTCCGCAGGCGGCCGCACCGTCATGCAGGCCTGCAAGGACGCCGGCGTTTATGTTGTCAACATTGACAACGTTGTTATCGAGGACGATTTTGACGTCGTTGACGCCGTCATCGCTTCCAACAACTACCAGCTCGGCTACATTTCCGGTGAAGACGTCGCAAAGCGCTTCCCGGACGGTGCAAACATCGTTATTGCACACTCTCCCACTTCCGAAAGCTGCAATGTTACCGTAGGCGCGTTCTTTGACGCCATCAAGGACAACGCAGAGGATCCTTCCAAGTATGTTGACGTATTTGAGTTCGACGGCGCCGGCGATACCGCAAAGTCCTTCAACGCAATGCTTGACGTTCTCGAGGCGCACGACGACATTGATGTTGTCTACTGCGTAAACGACGCTTCCGCACTCGGCGTTATCCAGGCTATCGCAGAGAGCGGAAAGGGCGAAGACATCGCCATCTACGGCAAAGACGGTTCCCCCAATGGCAAGCAGGCAATTGCGGAAGGCAAGATGACCCAGACCTCCGCTCAGTCCCCCACGTCCCTCGGCCGCATCGGCGCAGAGTATGCCCTTAAGCTCATCAAGGGCGAGGAAGTTCCCTTCGAGACCTACCTCGACGCATTCAGCATCAGCGTTGACAACATCAAGGACTTCGACCTTGACGCTTGGGAATAATATCCTGAGGGAAACGGCATAATTTTGTGAATCTATAATTTGACCGACTCCATAACGGCCTATTTGGGGTCGGTCAAATTCTTTACAGGAGGTACTTACTTGTGACTTGCGCCCTTGAATTCAAGCATGTAAGTAAAGCTTTCGGGACGAACAAGGTTCTGAACGATGTCTGTTTTGATGTCAGGCAGGGCGAGGTTCATGCTTTACTTGGAGAAAACGGCGCCGGAAAGTCTACGCTGATGAAGATATTGGGCGGGATCTACCACAGGGATTCCGGTGAGATACTGATCGACGGAACGCCAAGAGCCCTTGCCGGCGTGGCCGAAGCAACGGCGGCGGGCATCAGGATAATCCATCAGGAAATAGTTCTTGTTCCGGGCCGCACGGTTGCGGATAACATTTTTCTCGGAAGAGAGATAACGGATAAACTGGGCTTTGTAGACGGCAAAAAGATGCGTGCGGAAGCCCAGAAGATAATCAACGGGTTTGGGCTCAATATTTCGGCGGGAACCATGGTCGGAAAGCTTACTATCGGGATGCAGCAGCTTGTGGAGATCATGAAAGCGGTTTCCACGGACGCGAAGATAATCGCCATGGACGAGCCTACATCCTCGCTGTCAAAGCATGAGGTCCAGATCCTGTTCGAGCTTATAAAGAAGCTCAAGGCAAAAGGCGTCAGCATTATTTACATATCCCATAAAATAGACGAGCTGTACCAGATCGCCGACCGTATCACTGTTCTGCGCGACGGTATGTCGATAAAAACGGTTCCGATGCAGGAGATCAACTCCGATGAGCTTGTCAGCATGATGGTCGGACGCGTGATCGACCAATACTATATAAAGACTGAAAACAAGATATTGGGCAAGGCTCTTGAGGTAAAAGACCTGAGCCATAAAAAGTATTTCAGGAATGTCAGCTTTTATACTCAGTTCGGGGAAATAGTAGGTTTTTCCGGACTGATAGGCGCGGGAAGAACGGAGGTAATGAAGACCCTGTTCGGAATTTTACCAAAAGAGAGCGGCGCCGTTACGCTTGACGGCAAGCCCCTGAATATAACCCAGCCGGAGGATGCGCTGGACGCCGGCATAGCGTATATACCGGAGAACCGCCGCGAGGAGGGGCTGATACTCGGAAACAGCGTTGACTTCAACATGACTCTTGCCGTGCTCAAGGAGCTTATCAGAGGCATTAAAAAGGACAAGGCGCGGGAAAAAGAGCTGATAAACAATTACGTCGATAAGTTTGCCATTAAGATCACGTCCCCAAATCAGCTGGCCGGAAAGCTCTCCGGCGGCAACCAGCAGAAGGTGGTTCTGGCAAAATGGCTTGCCGCGAACCCCAGAGTGCTCATTCTGGACGAACCTACAAGAGGTATTGACGTCGGCTCAAAGTCCGAAATTTACGGAATTATAAACGACCTTGCGAAAGCGGGCTGCTCGATCATCATTGTTTCAAGCGAGCTTGCGGAAATAATCAACATGTGCGACAGAGTGTACGTAATGTGCGGCGGGGAAATAACCGGCGAGCTGCCGCGCAGTGAATTTTCGCAGGAAGCAATAATGAAATATGCCGCGAGGGGCAATTCAGCGCCGGCCGAGGGCGATCAGGAGGTTAGGGAATGAACAGACGGTTGAACGAAACCCCGGTTATCGGGTTTTTCATACGGTATTTTAAAAGAAATATGGGGCAGGTGGTCGGCCTGCTGCTTATGTGCACGATAGTGGCTATACTCACGCCGAAGTTTTTGACAAAATCAAACCTGCTGAATCTGTTGAAAAACTGTTCGGTCAATGCGATGCTGACATGCGCGCTGTCAATGGTCATTCTTCTTGGCTTCATTGACATTTCTGTCGGTTCCACTGTCGGCCTTGCGGGTATTGTCAGCGCGACGCTGATAACAAATTACGGCTGGCCGGTCGTTCCCACGGTGGCGGTCTGCCTGCTGATAGGCGTTGCGGTGGGCGTGTTCAACGGCTTTTTCATCGCCAATGTGGGCGTACCGCCGTTTATCACGACGCTGGTCACTCAATGCCTCGGACGCGGGCTTGCGCAGGTAATATGCGACGGCAACCCGATAAGAGTGCGCAACGACGCGTTCACCGTGATAGGCAACACGACTATAAACGGCTTGTCCATCATAGTGCTGTATGCGCTTATTGCTTTGATAATAACAACTATAATACTGTATAAGACGAAATTCGGCGGGTACATTTATGCGGTCGGCGGGAACAGAACGGCAGCCGATTATACCGGCATAAACTCCAAAAAGGTAATAATCTCGGTCTATGTTATCAGCGGCGTTCTGGCGGCGTTCTGCGGCATCGTATGGGCCGCGAGACTCGGCTCCGCCACTCCCACGCTGGGCGCCAACTTTGAGCTTGACGCGATCGCGGCGACCGCTCTGGGCGGCGCAAGCATGTCGGGAGGCGTCCTCTCCATAGGAGGCTCCATTCTCGGTATTCTCATGATAGGCGTCATAACCAACGGCCTGAACCTGCTCAGCGTCAACTCCTTCTGGCAGTACGTTGCGAAGGGCGTAATTATCATTATTGCAGTTGTTATAGATATTGTCCGCAAAAACCGCGAAGACAAATAATCAGGGAGAAGAAAGTATATGATTACCAACCTTACAACTCTTTTAGAGGACGCAAAGAAAAGAAAATATGCCGTAGGAATGTTTACGACCACAAGCATCACCATGGCGGAAGCCGTCATCGAAGCGGCGGAGGAGCTGAACGCGCCCGTTATCATCGGTCAGGCACAGCTTTTTGAAGAGTTCGGTCCCATGGACAAGTACGGTCCGTATTACAGAAAGCTTGCCGAAGAGGCAAAGGTTCCCGTCTGCCTTCATCTTGACCACGGCACATCGGTGAATTATATTATGAGAGCGATCAAATGCGGCTACACATCCGTTATGGCGGACTTTTCGGAGCTGCCCTTTGAGGACAACGTGCGCATGGTAAAGACGGTAGTTGACGTCTGCCACCCGATCGGCGTAAGCGTCGAGGCGATGTGCGGGAAAATGCCCAACGTCGCCATGGTCGAGGCTGACTCCGATATCAATCTGAGAGAATTTTTCACCGATCCCGAAGAACTCAAGAGGTTCATCGATCTGACCGGCGCGGACGCAATGACCGTCTCTTTCGGCACTATTCACGGCATGAAGGTGCAGCAGCCCGTGCTTGATCTTGAGCACCTCAAAAAGCTTGAGGCGGCTTCCGACTGCGCGCTGGTAATGCACGGCTCCTCGGGTGTGGAGCGCAGTCAGCTGCGCGAGGCTATCACGCTCGGTCTCAGGAAGGTCAATGTGTATACCGCGCCTGCCATCCGTCCGCAGGCGGTTCTTACCGAGGCGTTCAAAAATGCCAAGGAGCCGTTCTATATCCACGAGATACTGGATATGAGCAAGCGCGCCATAACCGAAGCGGCCAAGGAATACATAGTTCTGCTCGGCAACGGCAATTTCTGAGCCATGATCATCGGAGGACTTGACGTCGGAACAAGCGGAGTAAAGTGCGTTCTTTTTGATGAGAACGGAACCGTGCTCTGCCGGACCCATCGGGAGTATTCCTATACTTCCGATGGGGGACAGTATTGTCTGGATGCGAATAACGTCCTTCAGAAGGCCTGCGAGGTTCTTTCCGAAGCGGCGCATACAGTCAATTCACCTATTGACGGGATAGGAGTCTCGGCAATAGGTGAAAGCTGCGTTCTGCTGGATGAGAACGACAGGGTTCTCGGAAACTCGATACTGTACAACGATCACCGGGGCTTTGATGAAAGCGAAAAAATAGCGGCGCGCTTCGGCAGCCGTGAAATATTCGAGCGCACGGGCGTCAGACCGAACGGCACCTACTCAATAGAAAAGCTGATGTGGATACGCGGCAATGAAGCCTATTGGGACAGGGTAAACAAGATACTCCTTTTTGAGGACTTCATCATATATAAGCTTACGGGGAACCGGCTGATCTCCTACTCGCTTGCCTCAAGGACAATGGCGTTTGACGTGGTGCGCAAGGCGTGGGATGAAGAAATACTTGACTTTGCGGGCGTCAGGAAGGAATGGCTCTCAGAGCCGGTAAGGTCAGGCACCTGCGCGGGCACCGTGCTTCCCCGGATAGCGGAGGAGTACGGCCTCAACAGTACGCTCAGGGTGTTCACCGGCGGCCATGACAGCTGGTGCTGTGCTATCGGCGGCGGACTTTCGGAAGGTATCACGGTAAATATATCCGGAAGCGGTGATACGCTTAATTTCCTTATGGACGCGCCGAACCGGTCCAAGGCGATGTTTGACGGAGACTATACCTGTTCGCCGACGGCATACGGCGATTCATTCGGCAGTTTTTGCCTTTGCCCCATGAGCGGCAACCTTATACGCTGGTTCAGGGATATAATGTATCCCATGATCCCCAGAAGCGAATTTTATTCGTACATGGAGCGGAATATGCCCTCTGGACCTTCGGGCGTGATCATAAACCCCGGCTTTTCCGCCTCGGGGCACCCCTGCTTCCGGCTGAGATCGGAAGGGGTCATCAGCGGCCTGACAACGAAGACGACGCCGTTCAGTATATATAAGGGGCTTATGGAGAGCGTTGCAATGCATTTGAGGGCAAACAGGGATTATTTCCTGAAGCACGGCATAAAAAAGCTTGAAAATATCCGCTCTGTAGGCGGAGGCTCAACCTCGGCTGTCTGGATGCAGATAAAGGCCGACATTCTGGGCGAGAGCATACTCACGCTTGAAAGCTTTGAAGCGGGCGCCGCAGGATGCGCGATCCTGAGCGGCGTGGGCTGCGGTTTCTTTGCCGATATTGCCGAGGCACAGAGCAGCCTTATAAAGCCCGGAAAATTGTACGAGCCGGACAAAAACTCCTCGGAAAGATACGAGGAGGAATATGTCCGTTTTATAAAACAGATGGAAGCTTACTCCGAGGTGTACAAGGATGTATATAGGACTTGATATCGGTACTTCCGGCTGCAAGGCAGCCGTTATGGACGCGTCGGGAAAAATATTGGGCAGCTGCGGCGTATCGTACAGCATGAATGTTCAGCACGGCGGGATAAGGGAGCTGGACGAGGAGCTTGTTTTTGCGGGCGCGATGAAGTGCGTCAGCAGAGTGGCCGCCGGGAGAGACGTGCGCAGTATCACCGTGAGCAGTCTGGGCGAGGCGGTCATCCCGATCGACGCAGACGGAAATTCCCTGCACAGGGGGATCATTGGCTCTGATCTGCGCGGCGAGGAAGAGGCCGGCACGCTTGTCCGGAAACTCGGGCCTCTGAAGCTGTCGGAGATCACGGGTCAGCACGTTTCGTCCATTTATTCCCTGCCGAAAGAAATGTGGCTGGCGAACAATGTCCCGGGTCTTGCCGACAGAGTGTGGAAATACCTCAGCTTCCAGAGCTATATGATCTATCGCCTGTGCGGCGCGGCGGTCATTGATCATTCGCTGGCGGCAAGGACTCTTGCGTTTGATATCGAAAGCCTCAGCTGGTCGGAAGCCGTGCTCGGCGCGGCGGGTATACCCAGGTCCGCCATGCCGGATGCCGTGCGCCCCGGGACATGTGTCGGTATGCTGAAGGAATCCATATGCAAAGAGATCGGCAGCCGGAACGTGAAGGTGATTGCGGGCGCGCATGACCATATCTGCAATGCCATCGGCTCAGGCATCAGCAGGGTCGGCGAGTGCGCCATGCCCTGCGGTACGACAGAGGGCTTCACCGTCGTTATGCCGCACGGCAGCCTTAAAGCGGAAACGATAGCTTCCTGCCAGATATCCAAGCAGCCCTATCTCATCCCGGGACTTGAAAACACGATAGCATGGCAGAATACGGCGGGCGCGGCCTACAAATGGTTTGCTTCCCTGTTCGGTCCGGAGGGAAGCCATACGGATTTCTTCAGGGACTGCGAGGAAAAAATGCCCCCGAAGCCGTCGTCCGTCATGGTCATGCCGCATTTTTCCGGCTGCGCCACCCCGTACAACGATTCGCAGTCAAGAGCCGCGTTTCTGGGAATAGGCCTTGAAACGGACAGATACCGGCTTTACAGGGCCATAATTGAGGGCGTCGCCTTTGAAGACGCAATGATCCTCGGTACGCTGAAAAAGGCCGGCATACCGATAAGCAGGATATGCTGCACCGGCGGTACGGCGACTGACAGGATACTCCAGATAAAAGCGGATGTTCTCCGCACGCAGATATACAGACCTGCCGTCAAAAATACAGGCCCCTTCGGCAACGCTCTGCTTGGCGCGGTGGAGGACGGCTGCTTTGACAATATAGCCGAGGCTGCCGAAACAGTGACGTATGACCGCGTCTTTGAACCGAGCGCAAGCGATTATTACGCGGAACGCGTCGAATTGTACGGCAGCCTGTACGAAACCCTTAAAAAAGCGAATCATACGCTCAGCTCATTATAAAAGGAGGATGGAACCATGCTGCTGACAATGAAGGAGCTGCTTGACGAGGCAAACAGAAATAACTATGCCGTCGCTGCGCCCAATGTCACGAATGAATTTGATGCGCGTGCGGTTATCGCCGCCGCCGAGGAAATGAAAGCACCTATTATATTGGACGTCGGGCCGCTCCAATCTCCCGATTTTGTGCTGACCGGGAAATATATGTGCGAGCTTGCCAACGAGACCGACATTCCCGTCGCACTTCATCTTGATCACGGCGGCTCGGTCACGGGCGCAAAGGGGAACGAGCAGGTCCTGCACGATATGATGAGAGCCATTATGGGCGGCTTCACATCCGTTATGGTGGATCGTTCCTGCCTGCCCTTTGAGGAAAACGTCCGGCAGGTGGCAGAAATGACCCATATCGCCCATTCCGTCGGAGTCACGGTGGAATCCGAGCTGGGACACGTAGACGATGCCTGCAAGAACAGGGATGAACGCACTTCCGGCCTTACGGATCCCGCCTTTGCGGCCGAATTTGTCAGCAGGACAGGCATAGACTGCCTTGCCGTTTCGATCGGAAATGCCCACGGCACATATACGCAGCTGCCCGTAATGGACTTTGCGCGTCTGGCAGAGATAAAGGAGGCGACAGACATTCCTCTTGTCATGCACGGCGGCTCCGGCTCCGGCGACGAGAACCTCTATCGAGTCTGCCGCTCGGGCATAAACAAGGTGAATATTTATCATGACCTCTGCACCGCCGCATGTATGGCGCTCAAGAACGCCGACATAAGCGGCAACGGCTCCTACGCGTTCTGGACGATGGTGCAGGATGCGATCAGAAAGCGCACCTGCGAACTGATAAAGCTCTTCGGAAGCGACGGGAAGGCATGGACGCCTTCAAAAACTGCCGTGCCGCAGAAAGAGAAGCTGTTCAGCAGCATCACAAAAATCGGCTCACTCTGACCATGCACGGCGCCGCCGCGAAAAAATGCCCAAATCAGACTGCTGTTTTCCTGGATAGCTCAAAAAGCCCATAACGGACTTCTTTGACAAACTGAAAACCAAAATTTGACGTCTTGTTTCCTTTCTTTCCAATCTGGAGCCTTTGGGCTTCAGGTTGGTTTTTTTGTTTAATATTTATTTAAAAAACCGCCGTATGCGCATGATATACGGTTGTAAACTAAATTTAATCTGCTCTCTCATAATGGGCACAAGCTCAATGAGGGAGCAGTTTTTATATATTCGGAGGATATCAGAATGAAAGATCAGGTTATGAAGCCGGACTACACAAAGACTTTTAAGCGTATTGCCGTTTTCTTTGTCATACTCGCCGTAATTACCGCCGTTGCGATACCGCTGAGCCTTTCGCGTCAGATAAGCGACGCGGTATGAGCTTACGGCGCGCATCTCCGCTCCATTTTTTGCCCGCCTGCTTGCGTACAGTATGCCGCTTATTCCCACTGCCGTGTTCTGATGGATAACCGGCGTTTCGGACCGGACCCCCATTCAGATTGGGATCCGGTTTGTTTTTGGTTTTTAAAAATTGTCATTTTGTTATGATGCCGGGTTGACATGACAAGTTAAATGTGTTATAGTCCTAAACACAGAACTTGAAAGCAAGTTTCAAAAAAATTTAAAAGGAGGCAAATCATGAAGAAATTTCTCGCAATCGTTCTTGCACTTTCCATGTTGTTCGCCCTTTGTGCGGTTTCTGCGTCAGCAGAACAGAAACTCACATTCGGCTATATCACACCCGGCCCTGACACGTGGTATCTCAGAGACGTAGAGGGGTTCCAGGCGGCGGCGGAGCTTTTGGGCGTTGATGTCGTTGTTCTCAACTCGGGCTACGATGTGAGCGCAGAGCTTGCAAACATCGAGAATCTTGTCAATCAGCAGGTTGACGGCATCTCGGTCTTCTCCTTTAATGAGAGCGGCGCGATCACGGCAGCTCTTAAAGGCGACGAAGCGGGCATTCCCGTCGTCGCTACCGACAGTGTGGGCTCGGTGTTCAATGCCGACTGCGACGTTGCAGGCGCGGTTGACTTTGACTGGGCAGGCATGGGAGTTGACTACGCAAATTGGATGGCAGAAAATCACCCCGGCAAGGATTTCGTTATTATTACCGGCAATTTTGAATCCGTCCCCTGCCAGACTGTGAACAAGGCAATGGAAGACACCGCAAACGACCTTGGAAAGAACAAACTCCTCACAATTGAGGACGGCGACTATACTCCCGCTGTTGCGGCCGACAAGGCGGAAGACCTTGTTAACTCCGGTCTGGAGTTCGGCATTATCTTCGTTATGGATGAAGACATGGCTGCCGCTGTCCGCCAGCGCCTTGAGGACATGGGCGTTGCCGACAACTATGTTATCATTTCCGAAAACGGCTCCGATGTCGGCCTGGAAATGATCAATAACGGAACCCTCGGCTTCACAATTTCCAGCTCTCCCGGATGGGAAGGCTTTATCGCGTGCCTTGCGCTGTACAACGCGGCCGTCAACAAGGAAGCGGAGAAGAACGTACAGTATAACCTCCCCAATATCTCCATTACCCCGGATACCGACACCTCCAACCCGATTGAAGTAGTTCCCTGGGTCGTGAATATCGACGCGTACAGAACCCTTACTGAGCAGTATTTCCCCGAACTCTACGAGTACATCAAGTAATTCGCTTAAATATCCATGCATAGGGGAGAGCGTTCCGCTCTTCCCTATGCGAACATATAAATGCATGGGGTTATGATATGGAAAAATTACTGCATTTGAAAAATATCAACAAATCATTCAACGGGGTACAGGTACTCTTTGACATAAATCTTGAATTATACAGCGGCGATGTTCTGTGCCTTGTAGGTGAAAACGGCGCGGGGAAATCAACGCTGATTAAGATATTATCCGGCGCAGAGGCTCCATCCTCCGGTTCAATCGAAGTATATGGCAGAACCCGCTCAAGGATGCATCTGCGCGAAGCGATAGATATTGGCATCGCCGTTATCTATCAGGACGCTGATCTTGTGGATACGCTTACGATAGCGGACAATGTTTTCCTCGGCGAAGAGATAAGAAAGGGTCCTTTTGTGAACCGTGCCGAGCAGGAGCGGATCACACAGGAGATAATTGACAAGCTTGGTCTTGAGCTCAATGCCGGAAGCCTTATTTCCGAGCTTTCTCCGGGACAGAAACAGTGTACCCAGATAGTAAAGGCAATAAAGAGGGACGCACAGATCGTTGTGATGGACGAACCTACTTCATCCCTTGGCAAGCGCGAAACGGCTGCCCTTATGGAGCTTGTGAGGCGGCTTGCGGCGGAGGGCAGAGGGATTATCTATATCTCACATTATCTGGAGGAAGTCTTCGAGATCGGAAGCAGGGCGCTTGTCCTGAAAGACGGCCATCACGTCTGCACAATGCGGCTCGACGAAACGACACAGGATGATCTTGTCCGGAAAATGGTGGGACGCTCAGCTTCGAGCTTCTATGCGAGAGAAACGTCGGAAATACGCGATGGACTTCTTGAAATACAAAATTATTCTACCGCAAGCGTTGTCAAAAAAGCCGATTTTACAGTTCGGCAGGGGGAAATATTCGGACTTGGCGGCCTTGCGGGCGCCGGGCGCAGTGAGTTGATGCGCGCCGTTTACGGCTGTGACAGAAAAACCTCCGGACGGCTCGTTCTCAACGGCAGGGATATCACGCCAAAAAGCCCGAAAGATGCGGTAAATAAGGGCGTATACATGATCTTTGAAAACAGGAAGCAGGAAAGCATGTTTGATATACGCCCGATCAGTGAGAACATAATGATATCCCACAATGAGAAGAAAGAGTTTATCAACCTGAAAAAAGAGCGCGTAAGTGTTGAACAGAGCATCGGGGATCTTAATATAAAAACCTTTTCTCAGGAAGTTGAAGCCCGAAATCTTTCCGGCGGAAATCAGCAAAAAATGGTTCTGAGCCGCTGGCTCGTTGACGAAGGACAGGTATATATCTTTGACGAGCCTACAAAAGGTGTGGATGTGGGGGCGAAGGAAGAAATTTACAGGAGAATAGTTGATCTGGCAAAAAGGGGTAAATATGTTATAGTTATCTCCTCCGTCCTTCCGGAGCTTATCTCGCTCAGCGACAGAATAGGCATCATGCGCGGCGGGGAGCTTGTAAATATTCTGGATCGAAGTGAAGCTACGGAAAACGGCCTGCTCAAAGAATTTATCGGCACATCCTGATCATTCGGAGGACAATGATAATGAAAAACTTCAAAAAACTGCTTTATTCACAGTGGTTTGTGCTTGTAATAATTATTATTCTCATAAGCACTGTCACGGCGCTCGTCAATCCCAAGTTTCTGACATGGAAAAATCTCCTTGCGATCGTCACACAGGTCGCAAGTCTTTCCCTTGTTGCAATCGGCGCAACGATCATGATAGCCTCCGGTCATTTTGACATTTCCGTCGGCGCGATAGTCGGTCTGTGTACCTGTGTTATGGCGATTATGATAATAAACGGCGTGAACGAACTGGTCGTGTTTATAACGGGTGTGGCATTGGCAGCGCTCTGCTGCCTCCTCAACGGGGCGCTCTCCATTGCTCTCAATGCGCCGTCGTTTATAATAACAATGGCCACGACGGGTATTTATACCGGCATCGGCCTGCTGCTTACCAAGGGCGTCCTGCAGATGATCACCGGAAAGTTCAGGTTTTTTTCCGGAACAAAGGTATTCGGTGCTGTTCCCGTTATGGTGGTCATTGCGTTTATCGGGTATGTTATCGCCTACATAATACTTAAATACACCCAGACGGGCAGACAGATATTTGCGATCGGCGCAAATCCTACTGCGGCGTATCTCTCCGGCATCGACGTGAACAAAAGCAAGCTCAAATTCTTTGCGATTGACGGGATCCTTGTGGGAATCGCGGCGGCAATGTATATTTCACGGCTCGGCTCCGGACTTCCGTCCTACGGAAGCGGCATGGAAATGGACGCAATGGGCGCAGTCGTCATAGGCGGGACACCTATCTCCGGCGGCAAAGGAAACATCGGCGGTACGCTATGCGGCGTTTTGCTTATCGGACTTATTTCTAACTCACTCAACATGATGCATGTTGACGCATTCTGGCAGGACATCGCGTCCGGCGGCCTGATCATCCTCGCCCTGGCGATCTCAGCAATCAGAATGAGACTTGCCGCAAAGCAGCAGGCGGAAACCGCCAAAGAGAAAGCGTAAACCACGCATACGTAAAACTGTGAATTAAAAACAAATGGAGGATAAATATGGTCAGTAAGGTCAATTCAGACAGCCCTGTGCCACTGTATTATCAGCTTAAGGAGATAATTATTGAAAGCATAAATAAGGGCGAATACGGGGTGGGGGATATAATCCCGTCCGAGAATCAGCTGTGTAAAATGTATAATGTAAGCAGAAGTACATCCCAGAAAGCTCTCGATGAGCTGGTGCATGAGGGAATATTGACAAGAAAGCAGGGCGTCGGCACATTCGTGACTGCTCCGAGAATAGAGCAGGCGCTTTCAAATTTCTATTCTTTCTCGGACGCTATGAAGGCTCACGGCTATGAGCATGAAGCAAAAGTTCTGTCAATATCCGTGGAGGCGTCAACTCCGAAGCAGGCAAAGGTGCTCAATATCTCCCAAGAGGAGCGGGTTATAGTTCTCACCCGGCTGAGATATGTCAACGGCACTCCGTTTGTGCTTGAGACATCGTGTATCCCGGAAAAGCTTGCTCCAGGCCTTAACGAGGTGGATTTCAGCAAAAATTCGCTCTATAAGACTCTTATGAACACTTACAGGCTCTATGTGGTAAAGGCAAGAGAAATGTTTGAGCCGGTTCTTATCAACAAGAGCGAAAGTCAGCTTCTTGAAGTACCGGAGGGCTCTCCCGCAATCATGCTGGAAAGAATTGCCTACTCCTCAAACGATGAGGCAGTCGAGTTCTGCCACAGTATCATTCCCGGCAGCAAATGCCGGTTCTATACGGAACTGAGATAATCAAAATAATCAACAGGAGAAATATGCTATGTCAAGCGCGGGATTTGAGATCTTCAATCAATACGATGCACTTAATAAAACGGGGAATTATCTTTCGGAAAATATGGACGCGATACTCCGGGTTGTCGGAAACAGCGAGAATTTTGTTTTTTTCGGCTGCGGTTCAAGCTTTTCACTTGCCAAAAGCGGCGCGGCGATAGCCGCAATGTACGGCGCGGGGAAAGCGGCTGCTGTAGCTGCGGGAGATTTTATCGTCAACTTCGACACATACCGCAGACTTGTTGAAGGAGCATGCCTTTTTATGCTTTCTCGCTCCGGCAGGACTTCAGAGATGCTTATCGCCGCCGAAATGATACGCAGGGAGAAAATAAACTGCACCGTCGTTTCCATCTGCGCTACTGAAAACGCACCTATGGCGGCGCTTTCCGATTACAGTGCGGAAATTCCCTGGGCGTTTGACGAAAGCGTGTGCCAGACAAGAACGGTCTCCAACCTTTATATGGCCGTTGCGATAATACTTGCGGAAAGATACGGGGACAAAAAAACCGTCAGGGATTTCGGACGGCTTATTGCCGGGGGAGACGCGTTCCTGCGCGAAACAGACAAGCGCGTTGAGCCTGCGGCAAAGGGCAGCTGGAAAAATGTGGTAGTTCTTACCGACGGTACGCCATGCGGTATTGCCGAAGAAGGGGCGCTTGCCTTCAATGAGATCTGTATGTGCCGGTCAAATTATTACCATCTTCTTGACCTTCGGCATGGACCGATGGTGCTGCTGAACAGGGAGACACTTGTTGTCATGCTGATGTCCTCCGATGAGCATGACAGGCAGGCTGCGCTTCTTGACGACATAAAAAGGCGAGGATGCTATGTAGTATGCGTCAGCTCTGACAAAAACTATCCCGCAGCAGATATTATGATCGACATACCTGACTATTGCCACACTGTAAAAGGTCTGGCACTTCTCAACACTATACAATGTATTACTCTCGGCATGGCGCTTGCTGCGGGGAATGACCCCGATCATCCGACCGGCCTTGACCCCTGGATAAAGCTTTGATAAGGAGGCAATCAAAAAAATGAATAAAGTGGCTATAATCGGCGCGGGCAGCCTTGTATTTACAAAGCAGCTGCTCAACGATATGTTCAACACCGAATGCATGGCAGGCACAACGTATTTCCTTATGGGACCTACGATGTGGAAGCTTGAAAAAATGAAGCAGTACGCCCAACTTCTCATAGAAAAGAACAACATAGACGCGGAAATAATCTGCACGACTGACAGGCGCGAAGCGCTCAAAGACGCCAACTTTGTCATATTGACATTCCTTGTCGGAGGCAATGCCGCGTATAAGTATGATATTGAGATTCCGCTCAAATATGGCGTTGACCAATGCATAGGCGATTCTCTAGGTCCGGGCGGTGTGTTCCGTATGCTCAGAACAGCGCCTGTGATGGCGGCGCTTGGCAAAGAGGTGGACGAGCTTTGCCCACATGCGTATATCCTCAACTACGTCAATCCAATGGGCGCTGTATGCACGACGCTTTCATGGTGCACCAAGGCGCAGGTCGTGGGACTGTGCCACGGCGTTCAGACCACGCTTGATCTTATTTCCGGTTATACGGGCGTGCCTAAGGACGAAATAGAGTACATCAATGCAGGCATAAACCATATGGATTGGTTTCTTACCCTTGAGCATAACGGCATGGATCTCTACCCCATTCTCAAGGAAAAAATGGAAAAACCGGAGTATTACAAAAACGAAAAGGTTCGCGGTGAGCTTATGCGCCACTGCGGCTATTTCATGACAGAATCCTCAGGCCACCTTTCAGAGTATATCCCGTGGTTCAGAAGCTCGCAGGAGGGGCTTGACACCTACTGCAACGAGCCAATGTTCGGCGGAGAAACAGGTGCGGCGCTGAAATTCAATATGGCGGTTGCGGAAAAGTTCAAAAACACGGATGTTTTTTCAATCGAGAGCGGAGAGCTTGAGCCGCGCTCAAAGGAATACTGCTCGTATATTATTGAAGCGATCATGACCGACAGGCCATTCCGTTTCAGCGGCAACATTTCCAACAAAAACGGGTCCATTAAAAATCTGCCGCTGACCGCTACGGTGGAAGTGCCCGTCTACGCTGATAAATATGGTTTCCACCCATATAATGTCGGAGAGCTTCCGGCACATCTGGCGGCAATGAACATGAGCAACATTTCTGTTCAGGAACTGGCGGCACGCGCCGGCCTTGACGGAGACACGGAAATGGCGTTCTGGGCGATAGCGATGGATCCGCTCACCTCCACAAAGCTCACGCTCAAAAACTGCCGTAAAATGGCAGCGGAGATGTTAGAAGCGGAGCGAAAGTGGCTGCCGCAGTTTGAGGGAAAAACGCTTAAAATAATTGAAGATGTTGCAATTCCTGAGGGGACTGTCGGCGTTCCCGTGCCCACGGATCCCGCACTTGCTATCAATGAGCGCTTCAACAAGCTCGCACAGTGAAAACACGCCGCTCCCCATCGGGCTGCGCTTGATGGGGAGCGATTTTCAGGGGACGAATATGAAAGAATATTATCTCGGCGTTGATTTGGGCGGCACAAAAATAGCCGTGTGCGGATCGAATTACATCGACGATAAAGACGGTATCATGCGCTTTCCGTCCGGATTTTCCGTGAAGAGCGCGGATGTTGTGAAAAGACTTATAAACTCTGTCGATGTATATATCGGGGAGAAGGAAAACGGCGTCCTTCCGAAAGCAATTGGCTTCGGCCTGAAGGATTCCGTGGATTTTTCCGAGGGAATATGGAACACCTGCCCGTCGCCCGAGGGCTTTAAAAAAGTAGCTTTCGGCAAGCTGATGTCCGACAGATACGGGGTGCCGGTACTCGTTGATAATGATGTGCACGCAGGCACTCTTGCGGAAATGAAATACGGCACGGGGATTGCGTACAGGAATTTCCTCTATATCAATATCGGCACGGGGATCGCCGCCGGTGCGGTGATCGAAGGAAAACTGGTGAGAGGAGCCTGCAATTACGCCGGGGAGGCAGGGCATTTTTCCGTTGACCCGGACGGAGAATACTGCGATTTCTGCGGTCAGCACGGCTGCATTGAAAATATTGCCGGGGGGAAGGCAATTATCCGGCAGGCAAAAAAGGCTATAGGTGGGTATCCGCACTCAATGCTTGCCAGAATATATTCCGAAAAAGGTGCGATTTATTCAAGCGATGTGTTCTCCGCCGCCGATGCCGGGGATGAGCAGGCCGTGATAATAGCGCAGCGCGTTCTGACAGGCGTTGAGATGCTCTCGTGCGGATTGATAAATATGTTTAATCCGGAAGCGGTCATTTACGGAGGCGGGGTAATGTCAGATGGATGGTTGTTTTCAAGGCTTGAAAAATCTGTCCCGAAAAAAATTATTCCGACAAATGCCGCCGCGATCAGGGAATTTTCCCTTTCGAGACTCGGAGCGGATCATGTCGGGGTTCTGGGTGCGATCGCGCTGGCAGCGATGACAGGCAAATAATTCAAAGGCGGTAATATAATGAAAGACCATATGCGCGAGCTTATAAGACGCAGACAGACAGGTGAGCTTTGCGGGATACCATCGTACTGTACCGCGAACCCTCTTGTTATAGAAGTGTGTCTTGAGCAGCACAAAAGGCTGGGTGAAGCGGTGCTTATAGAGGCGACCGCGAATCAGGTGAATCAGTTCGGCGGCTATACGGGGATGCAGCCGGCGGATTTCAGGGATATGGTGTATGCAATTGCGGACAGGGTCGGATTTGAGAAGGATATGATAATTCTCGGCGGCGATCATCTCGGTCCTCTTACGTGGGTAAATCTTGACGAGGACGAGGCCATGGAAAATTCACATGTATTGGTTGAGGCTTTTGTCAGAGCGGGATTCAAAAAAATTCACCTTGATACCAGCATGAAACTCAAAAGCGACGATGTATGTGCCCCTCTTGCCGATGAGGTGATTGCTCGCCGAGGCGCGGAACTGTACGCGGTGTGCGAGAGAGCATATCAGGAGATGAAAAAAGAAAATCCTGATGAGAACCGTCCCACATATATTATCGGCAGCGAGGTTCCGATCCCCGGCGGGGTGCAGGCGGTGGAGGACTGCATTTCCGTGACAGAGCCGGAGGCGCTTGAGAAAACGCTTGATGCCTATAAAAAGGCGTTTGAAGATGTTGGCCAGAGCAGAGCGTTTGAAAATATCATAGGCGTTGTGGTGCAGCCAGGTGTTGAGTTCGGGGACGACAGATGCTTCGGCTATGACAGTAAAAAGGCCGCTGCGCTTACCGCCGAAGCGAAGAAGCACGAAGGCATAGTTCTCGAGGGACACAGCACGGATTATCAGAATGCAGAGTCGCTCAAGGAAATGGTGCGCGACGGGATAGCGATTCTGAAGGTGGGACCGGCGCTGACCTATGCCCTGCGCGAGGGGCTGTTTGCTTTGAGCTATATGGAAAAGGAACTCCTGGACGAGGATAAGCAGGCGGATTTCCCCAAAGTTCTTGAAACGGCAATGATGAACGATCCTTCAAAATGGTACAGGCACTATCACGGAAATGAACGGCAGCTTGCCCTGTGCAGGAAATATTCCTATTCGGACAGAAGCAGATACTATCTGACTGTGCCTGAAGTTGAAAAGTCCATGGCTAAACTGCTTGAGAACATGGACGCCGTGGAGATACCCATGAATATGCTGCATCAGTATATGCCCGTGCAGTATGCGTCGATCATGCGCGGAAAGCTTGAAAACAAAGCAAGCGAGCTTGTAAAGGATTATGTAAGGGTGGTTACAAGACAGTATTGCTGTGGTGCGGGGACTATCTCCGACATTCCGGAGCTTCACATATAACAAGCGGCGGCTGATTTGAAAGCTCAGATGATAATAAAACCTGCCAAGGACTTGAAATATCGCTTTCAAGCCCTTGGCAGGCTGCTTTTTGCCGTCTTCGGCGGTTTATTCAGTCTTTTCCAAAATTCAGATATCAAGAGTGCCCAGCCAGTCGGTCAGCTGCTTTTCGCTCACTCCGCCTCTGAACACCTTGCCGGTAACGAGCTTTGCGCCGGGGCAGCTTGCGGAGAGGCTTTTTGCGGTATTTTCCATTTCGCTTCCGCCGGAGGTCGCAAACGTGACGACCGTTTTGCCGGTGAGGTCATAGCCTTCAAGGAAGCTGTTGATTATCGTTGGGGCGGTATACCACCAGATCGGGAAGCCGACAAAGACCACATCGTAACCGCCCATAGCGCCGCATTTGCCAGCGACGGCGGGGCGGGACGCGATATCGTTCATTTCAACCGAACTGCGTGAATGCTTGTCTGTCCAATCGAGATCGGCGCTTGTATAGGGGACGGCGGGCTTGATCTCAAACATGTCCGCGCCGGCAGCCCCGGCAAGCGTACCGGCAACTTTTGCGGTCGTCCCTGTCGGTGAAAAATATGCAACAAGCTTATTCATTGAAAATACCTCCCTGTCAACATTATATAAATAGTATAGCACAAACGGCAGTGAAAATAAAGAAGCGTATGAGAAAAGAAAAACCGCCGCGGGCTTTGATGCCTGCGGCGGTTGGCACGCTGTAAGGGATTCGAACCCCTGACCTTCTGGTCCGTAGCCAGACGCTCTATCCAGCTGAGCTAACAACGCATATCTCTTTTGAGAGCTTATATATATTAGCACAGCCTGTTAAAAAATGCAATAGTTTTTTGAAAAAAATCCGAGGTTTTTTCTCAGACGATCCGCTTGAACATCTTGTCAAGCTCATTTTTGGTCAGCGTAACGGCGACGGGTCTTCCGTGGGGGCAGTATTTCACCCTGCCGGAGAGCACCGCTTCCACAAGCTTTTCAAGCTCAGGCGGCTGCGTGTCCCAGCCGGCCTTGATCGCCGCCTTGCACGCCGCCGTGTGCAGTATCTCGTCCCGCGCACTTTTCGCGTCGAGTTTTCCGCGGCGCAGCTTTTCGCATATTTCCTCCAATGCCGCCGCCGCGTCGGGGGATTCCATATCCGCGGGAACGGCGCGTATTACGAAGCTGTCAGCGCCGAACGGCTCTATCTCAAAACCAAGCTCGTAGAGAAGCGTTCCGTTCTGCTCCACAAGCTCCGCATCCTCGCCGGAGAGCTTCACCGCAGCGGGGATGAGCAGGGTCTGCGCGGCGATCTCCCGATCCTGCGCCTTGAGCCTGTCGAAAATAATGCGCTCATGCGCGGCATGCTTGTCAATAAGAATAAGCTTGTTATCCTGCTCGACAATTATATATGTCCTGAACGCCTCACCCACTATCTTGTGTTGTGCAATTCGGACACTTTCAACACTTTCAACAGAGTTTTCAACATTCGCATCAGGAGATTTTTCCGATTTTTCAGCCGTTTTTTCGACAGGCTGCGCCTCGTTTCGCGCAAATTCGCCTTTTTTCGCGTCAGCAGTGGAAGCGGAATATATTGTAGTGCGCGCCCCTTCCGCAGGCGTACAGGCAGTGGTTCCTGCGCTTCCGGCAGACGCCGCAAGAGACATTTTTGTGTAATCCGGAGAAAATTTTTCCTTTGCCGACGGAATATAAGCGCGCGCCGCGCTGCTGAGTGCGGCGCTCTTCGGCTGCTCTGCGGGCTTTGAAACGGCGTATCCGTTTTCGCGGAAATCCTTTGCGCTTATGCTTCTGTAAAAGTCCTCCCGAGGCGCAGTGACGTTTCTTGCGGACTGCGACAGCTCAGGCTTTGCGGTAATGCTCTCGCCGGTCAGCGCCATGCGCACGGCGCGGTACACCGCATCGAACACCTTCTTCTCATAGGAGAACTTGACCTCCGTCTTGGCGGGGTGAACGTTCACGTCCACCGCAGAGAGATCCATCCTGAGGTAGATGACGCAGGCGGGATATCTCCCGGTGAGCAGCGTATTTTTATATGCCTGCTCGACGGCGGTCTGCAAAAGCTGGGACTTTATATATCTGCCGTTGCAGAAGAAAAACTGCATACCGCGGTTGCCGCGTCCCGCAGACGGCGAGGATGTGTAGCCGGAAACCGTTATCCCCTCCTCAGCGCCGTCGCATCTGAGCAGCGTGGAAGCAATGTCGCGCCCCAGAAGCGTATAGATGCATGAATCGGCGCGGCCGTCCCCGGGGGAGAAGAACTCTTCATGCCCGTCGCGTATAAAGCGCACGGACACCTCCGGATGGCCGAGCGCCACGCGCAGCGCCGTAAGCACGCAGGCGGAATTTTCGCTCCTGTCGGTTTTGAGGAACTTAAGACGGGCGGGCGTGTTGTAAAAAAGATCGCGCACGATTATCGTCGTGCCTTCCGGACAGCCGAACGGGAGCATATCCCGTATCTCTCCCGCCTCAAGCGTCAGACGCGTCCCCTCGCCGTCGCCGCGGCGGCGCGTGGTCAGCTCAATGCGCGAAACGGAAGAGATGGCGGCAAGAGCCTCGCCGCGGAAGCCCATTGTGCCGATGGAGGAAAGGCCGTCGGCATCATGCAGCTTTGACGTGGCGTGCCGCAGAAAAGCCACGCCCGCGTCTTCGGGAGCCATGCCGGAGCCGTCGTCGGTCACGCGGATATAAGCCGCCCCTCTGCCCTTTATTTCAACCGTTATGTTCCGCGCCCTGGCGTCAAGAGAGTTTTCCATAAGCTCCTTGATAACGGAGGCGGGGCGCTCCACCACCTCGCCGGCGGCGATAAGGTCGGCAACATGAGGGGGAAGAATATTTATTATGGGCATTGAGGGTACCTCCGCGGTTTTTTCTAAGTGAATATACTTCCAATCAATTATACAACAAAAATCTTGAAAAAGCCACTGGTTTTATGGTAATATAACTTGATAAAATATGTTTTCCGCAGAGGTTTTTTCTATGAAGTATGAGCGCAGGGTTATAGACGTTGATAAGGTACGGCAGCAGCTTTCATACTGCCGGGAGATATATGAGCACATGAACGCCGACGGCGGGGTGCATCTTGCGATGGTGGACACCTACGGCTGCCAGCAGAATGAGGCGGACAGCGAAAAGATACGCGGCTATCTTGCCGAGATGGGCTACGGCTTTACCGACGACGAGTTCCAGGCGGACGTTATCGTCGTGAACACCTGCGCCGTCCGTGAGCACGCGGAAATGCGCGTGTTCGGCAACGTGGGTGCGCTCAACCACTCGAAAAAGGCGCGCCCTAACCAGATAATTGCGGTGTGCGGCTGCATGGTGCAGCAGGAGCATATCGCGCAGAAGCTCAAGAAGAGCTACCCGGTGGTCGATCTTGTGTTCGGCCCTCACGAGCTGTGGCGGTTTCCGGAGCTTCTCATGCAGGTGATGGCGCGGAAAAAGCGCGTTTTCGCAACCGAGAACGACAGCGGCGCGGTTATCGAGGGTATGCCCGTCTCCCGCAAGGAGGGGGTAAAGGCATGGCTTTCGATCATGTACGGCTGCAACAACTTCTGCACCTACTGCATAGTCCCCTACGTCAGGGGACGGGAGAGATCGCGCACACCGGAGGACATCGTAGCAGAGGCGAGGGAGCTTGCCGCCGAGGGGTACAAGGACATTACCCTGCTCGGTCAGAACGTCAACTCCTACGGCAAGGATCTTGAAAGCCCCGTGGATTTTGCCGATCTCATACGCATGATAAACGATATTCCGGGCGATTTTATCATACGTTTCATGACAAGCCATCCCAAGGACGCGACGGAGAAGCTTTTCAGAACGATGGCGGAGTGCGAAAAGTGTGCACATCAGCTGCATCTGCCTGTGCAGTCGGGCAACGACCGTATTCTGAAGGCCATGAACCGCAGCTATACAAGGGAAAAGTATATCGCGCAGGTGGAGCTTGCGAGAAGCTATATGCCGGATCTTGTGCTGACGACGGATATAATAGTAGGCTTCCCCGGCGAGACGGAGGAGGAGTTTGAGGACACGATAAGCCTGTGTGAGCAGGTGCGCTACGACGCGATGTTTACGTTCATCTACTCGAAGCGCGTCGGAACGCCCGCCGCCTCCATGCCCGACCCCTTTACCCGCGAGGACAAGCAGCGGCATTTCGACAGGCTCATGGAGGTGTCGAACAGGATAAGCGGCGAAAAGCACCGTGAATATATCGGCAGAACGCTCGAGGTGCTGGTGGACGGTGAGACGGGCAAGGAGGAATATAACCTCTCTTCCCGCACGAACGGCGGAAGACTGGTTCACCTGCGCGGCGATAAGGAGCTTATCGGCAAGCGCATAAAGGTAAAAATAACCGCAGGCAACACATGGGCGCTGTACGGGGAAACAGAATGACAGAATAAAACCGCACGTTTGCACATGACGTGCGGCGGAAAGCAGGGTAAATGAACCGCAGGCGGCGGATCTTCTCATCAAACACCGTTTTTTAATTTTTGACAGGGAGAAACACAAAATGTCAGAGCTTACACCGATGAAGCGGCAATACAACGAAATAAAGGCAAAGCATCAGGATTGCCTGCTGTTTTTCCGGCTGGGCGATTTTTACGAGATGTTCAACGAGGACGCAAAAATCGCCGCACGTGAGCTTGACCTTGCCCTGACCACGAGGGACAGAAACGTCGAGGATCCAGAGGAACGCACGCCGATGTGCGGCGTGCCGTACCACAGCGCGGAGGCGTATATTGCCCGCCTTATCGCCAAGGGCTACAAGGTGGCGATCTGCGAACAGATGGAAGACCCCGCGCTTGCCAAGGGGCTTGTCGAGAGGGACGTTATCCGCATAATCTCCCCCGGCACGGTCACTGAAAGCTCCATGCTTGAGGAGGGACGCTCCAACTATATTTGTGCGCTGCACGTGACAGGCGATATGGGCGGCGCCGCCTTCTGCGACATTTCCACGGGCGAATTTTGCTGCGCCGCCTTCGATAAGGACGCGCTCTCACATATGATAAACGAGCTTGGGCGCTTTTCGCCCAAGGAAGCGGTGCTCTCAGGCACGGCGGCAGCGGAGCGGGCGATAACAGATTTCCTGACCCTCCGGCTCAACGCGATGCTTGAACCGGCGGAGGGACGCTTTGAATATCTGCCGTGCGCCGCGCTTGTCTGCGAGCAGTTCGGCTTCAAGGACGTGGACGAATCGTCCGTCGGCGACAGCCCCGCTGCGATCTGCGCAGCAGGGGCGCTTCTGCGCTACATACTCGACACGCAGAAGTTCGATATACGCCATATAAACCGCATGGACGTGTTTTTCGGCGGCAGATATATGGAGCTGGACTGGGCGACGCGCCGCTCCCTTGAGCTGACAGAATCGCAGCGCACGGGCGAAAAGCGCGGATCGCTTCTGTGGGTGCTGGACAAGACGAAAACCCCTATGGGCGGACGGATGCTGCGCTCATGGGTGGAGCGCCCGCTGCTGTCGGCGGTCGCAATAAAGCGCAGGCTTTCCGCAGTGGACGAGCTGACGCGCAATAATGTCATGCGCTCCGAGCTTATGATACTGCTCAAGGGCATAAGCGATATGCAGCGGCTTGCAGGGCGCTGTGTTTACGGCACGGCGGGCGGGCGCGATCTGCGCTCTCTTGCCGAGTGCGCCGCCGTACTCCCAAAGCTCAAGGAGCAGCTTGCGTCCGTTCAGAGCGTGGAGCTTAAAAGCATACTCAACATGGACGCGCTTGACGATATGCGCACCGAGATCGACCGTGCGATCGACGATAACCCGCCGTTTTCCGTGCGCGAGGGCGGCATACTGCGCAGCGGCTACTCCGAGGAGGTGGACCGGCTCCGCTCCATACGCGACAACGGCGCGGAAATGGTGGCGCAGCTTGAGCAGCGCGAGCGCGAGCGCACAGGCATAAAAAAGCTCAAGGTCGGCTACAACAGGGTGTTCGGCTATTATATAGACGTTCCAAAATCCGCGGGGGAGAACAATATTCCCGAGGAGTATATCCGCAAGCAGACCCTTGTTTCAAACGAAAGATATTTCACGCCTGAGCTCAAGGAGCTTGAAAGCTCACTTCTCGGCGCAAAGGACAGGGTAAACGAGCTTGAATACAACTACTTTGTCGAGATACGCGACAGCGTTGCGGCAAAGGTTGACAGGATACAGGCAAGCTCCGAGGCGGTGGCGCGGCTGGACGCGCTGTGTTCATTTGCCGAAACAGCCGTGCGCAGCAACTATACGATGCCGGAGGTCGATACATCAAAGGAGCTGCGCATAGTCGAGGGGCGGCACCCGGTCGTTGAGCAGAGCCTGAAGGATGTGCTGTTTGTCCCGAACGACACTTTTCTCAACGACGCCGAGGACAGAGTGGCGATAGTCACCGGCCCCAACATGGCGGGTAAATCCACCTATATGCGCCAGACCGCGCTTATCGTGCTGATGACGCAGATGGGTTCGTTCGTTCCGGCCAAGAGCGCGACAGTCGGCATTGTGGACAGGGTTTTCACGAGGATCGGCGCAAGCGACGACCTTGCCTCCGGTCAGTCAACATTCATGGTGGAAATGAACGAGACAGCGCAGATAATAAAGCACGCAACGTCCTCGTCGCTGCTTATCCTTGACGAGATAGGGCGCGGCACGTCCACCTTTGACGGCATGGCGATAGCACGTGCGGTGCTTGAATACTGCGCGGACAGGAAAAAGCTCGGCGCGAAGACAATGTTTGCAACGCATTATCATGAGCTGTCCGCCCTTGAGGGCAGCATAAGCGGTGTGCGCAACTATAACATAACCGCAAAGAAGCAGGGCGGGAATCTTGTGTTCCTGCGCAAGATAGTTCCGGGCGCGGCGGACGACAGCTACGGCATTGAGGTGGCAAAGCTTGCGGGGCTGCCGGATGCGGTGATAAGCAAGGCAAAGGGCTATCTCAAGGAGCTTGAGAGCAGCGGCGCAGCCCCGATCGCGCCGGGCGCAAAGCACGAGGATGACCAGATAAGCTTTGCCGACGTCGGCGCGGACGAGGTTCGTGAGATACTGCGCAAAACCGATATAAACACGCTCACCCCGATCGAGGCGATGAATCTGCTTTTTGAGCTGCAAAGAAAGGCGCGGGGCTGATGGAAACAGGGAAACGTGCTCTGCTGGAGTTCACAAGCGCCATGACGGGCAGGGAGCTTATATTTGCCGCCGTCGGATTCGTGCTGCACATCTTTCTGCTCCCGCGTGTTTTTTCAGGACTTATCGAGGCGGGAACGCTTGCCTCAGGCACGGCGAATTTCCTGATGTACGCCGTTATGGCGGTCTATACCCTTGCATATGCGTGGGGCTTTCTCCGGCGGGACTTTGACGCGCTTGCCGACCGCCCGTTTGCGGTCATTGCCGGGATCGCCGGCGGATATTTCATAATGATGGGCTGCAACACGCTCACCGCGCTCCTGCTGACCCTTTTTGAGCGGACGGAAAACCCGAACGACGCGGCCGTGGCCGAGCTGGTCTTTGACCGCGGCGGCGCGGTCTCCGCGATGGTGATCTTCCTTGCGCCGATCGTTGAGGAGGTGCTGTTCCGCGGGGCGATGTTCGGCTTTCTGAGAAGGTACAGCCGCGCCGCCGCCTACGCGGCGACGGCCGCCGTTTTCGCTCTCTATCATCTCTGGGGCTTCATATTGCAGGACGCGTCAAACCTTGTCTATCTTGTGCAGTATATCCCGGCGGGAATAATTCTCTGCCGCCTCTATGAGCGCGGCAACACGATCTGGGAGCCGATAGGCATGCATATGCTTGTAAACTTCGTCTCCATACGCGCAATGGAAATGCTTTCCTGATGTGAAACTACAGAGCAGGGAGCTTCATTCAGTGAGGAGTTAGGAGTGAGGAGTTATTGTGTCGGCATAGCCGACAATCAAATTATAGAGTGGAGAGTTAAGAGTAGAGAGCGGAATTGTTGAGCCGCTGACGCGGAAAATAAAAAAAGAGGTTTATCATGCCCGAGTATACGATTCGCCCCATCGCACATATTGAGAGCGATTTTACAACAAAATTCGGTATTCCGCGCCAGGCGGGGATCGTGGACACGCTGGAGGCGCGGATAGTTTTTGACGGGGAGTACGCAAATCCCGACGCTTTGCGCGGCATAGAGGGCTTTTCACACCTGTGGCTCATCTGGCAGTTTTCGGAAAACCTGCGTGACGGCTGGTCGCCCACGGTAAGACCGCCGCGCCTCGGCGGCAACGAGCGTCTCGGCGTGTTTGCCACGCGCTCTCCCTTTCGCCCGAATGGGCTTGGTCTGAGCTGCGTAAGACTGCTGAGAGTGGAAAAGGACGAAAAATGCGGCGTATGTCTTGCGGTCGGCGGAGCCGATCTTATGAACGGCACGCCGATATTCGATATAAAGCCTTATATACCGTATGCCGACTGCCGCAGTGACGCGCTTGCCGGGTTTGCCCCGGACAGCGGCGCGGTACTCGAAGTGGAGTTTGAGGACGGCGCCTGGGAGCGGCTTCCGCCGGAGAAGCGGAACGCGATAGCCGCAGTGCTTGCCAACGACCCGCGCCCGCGTTATCATAACGACCCGGAGCGGGTGTACGCAATGGAGTTTGCAGGGCAGGAAATAAAATTCAGGGTCAGCGGGAAAAAGCTGACGGTGCTGAATACCGACACGGACTGAGCGCAGAAGCGCGTATCGGCATCCGGACGCTGCGGTCATTTGACAGAGCGGTTATAATATATAATAAATGCACACTGCTCCTCAGAAGCCGTCCGGCATGAGGAGCAAATTTCAGAGAGGAAACCAGACAGATAAATGGAAAAAGCAATATACGCCACTCAAAGAGACAGTGCAAGAGACGGCTATACATGGGTGGGGACAAATCTGAAGGACAGGTCCGTCATGCAGGACAAGGAGCTTATGAAAACGCTGCTCCGCCGTATGCAGCTCGGCCGTAAATTTGAAAAAAAGATACTGAGCCTTTTTGCCGAAAAGCTTCTGCACGGCACGATGCATCCCGGCATCGGCGAGGAGGCGAGCGGCGTCGGGGCGTGCGCCGCCCTTGAAAAGCAGGACTATATCCTTGCCACACACCGCAGTCATGTGCAGCTTATCGGCCGCGGCATAGACGTGCGCGGAATGATGTGCGAGATCATGGGACGCGAAAACGGGACGAACCGCGGGCGCGGCGGCTCAATGCATATCGCGGATGCCTCACACGGTATTCTGGGCGCGAACGGGATACTCGGCGCGGGCGCACCGCTTGCCTGCGGCGCGGCTCTGGCGATAAAAATGGATAAAAAGGAAAACACCGTCACGGCGGTGTTTTATGGCGACGGGGCTTCCAACGAGGGCGCCGTACACGAGAGCATGAACCTTGCCGCAGCATGGAAGCTGCCGGTCATATTCATCCTGATGAACAACACCTACGGTATGTCCACTCCGCTTGAAAGAGCCGTCAACGACATGGATCTTGCCAAGCGCGGCATACCCTACGGCATAAGAACCTTTGAGTGCGACGGGAACGACGTCCTGTCGGTATACGAGACGGTAAGATCGGCAAGGGAGTACTGCACCGGTCACGGCGAGCCGGCATACGTCGTGCTGCACACCTACCGCACGGCGGGTCACTCCAAATCCGACGTCAACCGATACCGGACGCAGGAGGAGATAGAGCTGTGGAAGAGCCGCGACCCCATTGTCCGCTTTGAAAAGAACCTGCTTGAAAACAACGTGCTTTCCGAAGAGGAAATAGCCGCCGTAGACAGGGAGAGCACCGGAATTGTTGACGACGCCGTGGAGTACGCAAAGGCAAGCCCCGCTCCCGATGCCGGACAGCTGCTCGACAATGTATGGGCGGATTGAAGGAGGAGAGAGAAATGGCGGAAGAAAAAAGAATAATAACCTATAGCGAGGCGATACGCGAGGCGATGTGCGAGGAGATGCGCCGCGACGAGAACGTTTTCCTCATGGGGGAGGACATCGGCGTTTACGGCGGCTGCTTCGGCGTGAGCCGCGGCATGATCGAGCAGTTCGGCGCGGAGCGCGTGCGCGAAACGCCCATTTCCGAAACGGCGTTCATGGGCGCGGCGGTCGGCGCGGCCATGCTTGGCAAGCGCCCGATAGTTGAGCTTATGTTCTCCGATTTCATCGGCGTATGCATGGATCAGGTGATCAATCAGGCGGCGAAGATACACTATATGTTCGGCGGGAAAAGCAGCGTTCCCATGGTTCTGCGCACACCCCAGGGCGGAGGCACCGGCGCCGCGGCGCAGCATTCCCAGACGCTTGAAGCGCTGTTCGCGCACATTCCCGGCCTCAAGGTCGCGGTTCCGGGCAACGCTTACGACGCGAAGGGACTGCTCAAGACGGCTATCCGCGACAACAACCCCGTGATCTTCCTTGAATCCAAGCTGCTGTATAAAACCGAGTGTGAGGTCCCGCAGGAGGAATACACCGTCCCGTTCGGCGCTGCCGCCGTCAGGCGCGAGGGCAGCGACGCTACGCTTGTTTCGTGGGGACGCACGGTAGGTATGTGCATGGACGCCGCCGAAAGGCTTGCCGCGGATGGCGTAAGCTGCGAGGTCATCGATGTGCGCACGCTTGTGCCGCTGGATATAAATACGATTATTGAGTCCGTGAAGAAAACGCACAGGCTCGTTATTGTCCATGAGGCGGTCAGAACCGGCGGCTTCGGCGGGGAGATCGCGTCGCAGGTATGCGAAAGCGAGGCGTTTTCATATCTTGCCGCGCCCGTAAGGAGAGTGGCGGCGGCGGATTGCCCCGTACCTTTCAGCGCAGTGCTTGAAAAGGCGTGCTTCCCGGATGCGGAACGCATCGTGCGCGCCGTCAGGGAAATAATGTGACAGTGATATAAAACGGCTACGGCAGAATCCGAATCGTCTGCCGGAGCCGTTTTTGCGCTCGCGGTATTCAGTTAAGAATTATATCGCATATACGGTCAACGTTGTCAGAGGAAAGACCGGCGTACAGCGGCAGCGTCAGCACGTGCTCCGCCGTATGTTTTGCAGCGGGGGTGGCGTCGGGGTCAAAGCCCGGCTTGCCGCGGTAGCACTCAAAGGAGTTGGTCAGCGGATAAAAATATTTCCGTGCAACGACGCCCTCTTTACCAAGCCTGTCGAATATCTCGTCCCTTGTGTATTTGTACCCGTCAAACACGACCGGATAATAGCCGTAGTTCGACTTCACGCCGCTCTGCGGCGTGTTGAGCTTTATGCCATTTATGCCGGACAGGCGGGCGTTATAATGCTCACTCACGGCTCTGCGCTTTTCTATCTCCCTGTCGAGGTGGCGCAGGTTGCATAAGCCCATCGCCGCGCAGAACTCGTTCATTTTCGCGTTGCCGCCGACATATGGGACGGACTCCGGTCCGTGGATGCCGAAGTTTTTGAGGTCGCAGAATATCTGCTCAAGAGAATCGTCGTTATAGCAAAGCGCCCCGCCTTCAATGGTGTTGAAGACCTTTGTCGCATGGAACGAGAACATGGACACATCCCCGAAGCAGGCGGCGCTTACGCCGTTTTTCGTCACGCCGAACGCGTGGGCGGCGTCATATATGACCCGCAGCGAATACTTTTTTGCGATTTTTTCTATCGCTTCCGTATTGCAGAGATTGCCGTATACGTGCACCGGCATGACTGCGACGGTTTTGTCCGTGATAAGGCTCTCTATTTTGCTCACATCAATGGTGTAATCAACGTCGTTGATGTCGCAGAAGACAGGCGTATTGCCTGTGCGGACTATCGCGTGGGTGGTGGAAGCAAAGGTATACGGCGTCGTGATTATTTCGCCGTGCAGCCCCAGCCCCTCAAGCACGTTTTCAAGCGCAAGATGCCCGTTTGTGAGGAGCGTGACATGCCTGACGCCCAGATATTCCTCCAGCTGCCGCTGGAGACGCTGATGCTTTTCACCCATGTTCGTCAGCCAATGCGTATCCCATATATCGCGTATCTCATCGCAGTATTCCTCAAAGTCAGGCATTGAGGAACGCGTTACGTTTATTATCCCGCTTTTCTTGTTTTCCATATAAATCCTCCAAACAGCTCCGAAAAATCCTTACGCATTATTTTAAACGCGCCAGTCCAGAAGACTCTCCACCATGTCAAGATCGAAAACCGCCGCGCCGCACTTTTCGGAAACCAGCCGCCGCTCGGCGAATGAGTCGTCTATAAAAACGGAACGCGGTCCGACGTATTCCGCCTTGCTCCCGTCCGGCGGGATATGTATTATCTCATCGAAAAGAGCGGGTGATACGGCATATTTTTCCATGCTCCGTCCGATGTCGTCCGCGTGCTTTGTCAGGAGAAAAAGCTTTTTGCCCTTGCCGCGTGCCTGATAGAGAAACATCATAAGAAAGCCGTTGACTCTGCCGTTTACGACAATGGTATCGTCAAAATCGACATATACGCTGTCGTAGTCGATGTCCGTTTTGAATCTTGAGATGAACGCCCTGTCAAGGAGCAGAGCATTGCCGTTGTTTATTATGTCCACATCCATGCCCCACATATTGAAAAGCGTCAGCATCGGCATATTTACGCCTAAGTTCCTTGTGAGACACATAGTGCCGGCAATGCGCGGCGCGATCTCCATGAGCCTGTATTCGCCCTGCGCGTTCTCCTTGAGCTGGAAAAACCATGCGCCGTTGAAGGAAAAGCGGCTGTTTATATCCAGCGCGATCTTTTCTATCGCATCCGTGCAGGGAAGCTTTTCGGAGCGCACGGATATTCCGGCGCGGATACGGGCGCGTGTACGCGGGCTTGCTATGCGCAGTCTTCCGTGACGGTCGGTGAAGCAGTCCACCGTAAACTCCCCGCCCGGCAGATATTCGCATATCGCGTATTCAACGCCGTCCGAAAGCGCCTCGTCAAGCTGTGCGCGGCTGTCAATGCGCCGCGCCCCCTCAGCGCCCTGCCCTACGGCGGGCTTTATGAACACCGGGAAGCTTTCAACATCTTCCGCACACGCATAGGTTTTCGGAAGATAGTACGCACCTGCAAGAAAGGCATAGGTCCTGTTCTTCGAGCGGGTGATCTCAACGGTCTCAAGCGCGGAGGTCACGACGGCGGCATGAAGCTCCTGCTGTATCTCGGTAAGCTTTAAGAGAACGCTGTCGTGCGCGGGATAGATATAATCTATACGGTACTTATCCACCGCTTCGTTGACCTTTGCCGCAAAGTCCGCGCTGTCCGGGTAGGGTATATCCTCAACGCAGGTCTCATATACGAACTCTGCATGACAGGGTCTGCTTGTGCCGCCGAAAAGCTTCACAAACTTGCTGTATTTCAGCGCGTTGTTTATTTCAAGCGCAATTTCCGTCCCCGCAGGGAGGACAAGAATGTTTTTTACGTCAGCCATATGCTTTTCCTCTGAAAATCACTTGCTTCTGTGCAGAAGCTTTTTCGCCGTGGAAAGAATGTAGGAGAATGTGTCCACCTTGAAAAGCGCGGAAATCCCGATATACACGCCCGCGCCGAGCAGCACCTGAATGAGCAGCACCGGCAGATCGCCTATATTGAGCCGCTGCACCGGATAGACGCATGCGCCCATGACGCAGCTTAATACGATCGCCGGAAGCATATCCCAAAGCTGTGCGGGGTATGAGTAGCCGAGGAGCTTCTTGTTCGGCCATGAATTTATGATCTGCGCAAGCACGCTTGTGAACAGCAGGCTCAGCGCCATGACATAGACGCCGTAGTTCATCGTCGCCAGCAGCACGAGCACGCCGATAACCTTCTTGATTATCTCAAGCTTCAAAAACATATCGCTGCGCCCGACGGCCTTGATCGCGTTCAGGTTTGCGGTGTGGAGCGGGTAGAAGGCATAGGAAAAGCAGAATATGCGCAGGTACGGCACACACGGCAGCCACTTTTCCGTCAGCAGGAATCTGACGAACGGCTCTGCGCAGACCGCAAGCCCCATCATCAGCGGCATCATCACATAGCTGCTCACCTTGATGGCGCGCCGCGTCATTTCTCTCACGCTCTCCGTGCTGTCCTGCTTGTCGGAAAGCACAGGCAGAAGCACGCTGTCTATCGAGGAGTTTATATTTTCGACAAGAATATTCGGGATGTAATTGCCGCGGTTATAAAAGGCAAGATCAGCGTCGGTATACTTTACGGCGATGATTATTTCCCTCAGCTTGTTGTAGACCGTATCCAGCAGACCGGAAGCAAGCAGCTTCCAGCCGTAATTCAGAAGACCCTTGAGCCGTTCAAAGGAGAACATCCGTTTCGGCTTCCAGCCGACCGTGAGCCACAGAATGGCGGTGTTCACCGTGACGTTGGAAAGCTGCTGCGCGACGAGCGCCCATACGCCGAAGCCCATGTACACCATCGTTATCCCGACAGCCGCGGACAGGAGCGTCCCGCCGAGCGTGGCGAAGAAAAAGCGCTTGAATTGCAGGGTTTTGGAAACGTATGCCTGCTGGACGTTCTTGACGCCCGCCACAACGACCGTAAGGCCGAGCACTCTGATGATCGCAGTCAGCTGAGCGTCCTTGTAGCCCTTTGCTATGAGCGGGGCGAAAGCGAACAGCAGCGCATACAGGACAAGGCAGAACGCTACGTTGAAATAAAATACCGATGAAAAGTCAAGATCGTCGGGATCTTTCTTCTGTATAAGCGAGTTTGCCATGCCGCTGTCCACAAAAACGAGCAGAATGGAGGTGATGAGCGTCACCTTGGCAACGGTTCCGAAAACCGTCGGATCAAGCATACGCGCAAGGATTATCTGCACCGCCATCGACACCAGCTGCGAGCCGAAGCGTTCAAGGAAGCGCCATATAAGATTTGAAAAGACCTTTTGTCCGTTGTCCATTAAAACTTATTCTCCGTAGCCCTGTTTTCTGCGGTAATATGCGTGAAACGCGGGGAAGGTTTTCTTGATTCCCGTCTTCAGCCGGTACGAAAACGGCTTTGCCTTCAGAATGTCGAGGTATGGCTTTTCATAAAGCTTCTCCACCTGACCGGTGATATCGTAAAGCTCATACCGGCGCAGTGTAAGCTCACGCTCTGCGGCGCGCAGCTTTTCACCCTTGAGACGCGGCAGCAGCGTTTCTATCATGGCGATCTCACCCGTGACAAACTCCTTGAGCTTGCCGTAGCTTCTGCCGAGATTGCTGCTCCATGCCTCCGGATTGCTGCTTATACGGTAAACGGACATCTCCCTGTCAAGAAAACGCACCTTACCGTTCATCGTAAGCCAAAGCCCGATGGCATAGTCGGTAAAGCCGTAGGAGCCGGCAACATAATGAAAGTCCGGCGGGGAGATGATATATTCGCGCCGCGCAAGGATGGAGCTTGTATGGAACGCGTTTGACATGCCCGTGACGACCGTTTCAAAATCCACATCCCGATCGCCCTTTTCCGCGATCAGCGGCCTGTCGGCGGCGGAATCTGCGCAGAAATGAAGCGCGGTGTTGTGGACGCAGGCGGAATAATCGGGATGCGCCTCAAGAAAATCCACCTGGCGCTGAAGCTTTTCGCGGTCGCACCACTTGTCGTCGCCCTCGCAGAGCGCAATGTATCTGCCCCTCGCGTTAGGGTAAAAGACCTTTTCGAAAAGCCCAGGCATACCGAGGCGGGAAAAAAGATTTTCCTTCTGGTAAAAGGGGCGGATGATCTCCGGATATTTCGAGGCATATTCCCTGATGACAGCGGCGGTGGCGTCTGCGGAGCAGTCGTCGTTCACCAGAACCTCAAACGGGAAATCCGTTTTCTGCGATATAAAGCCGTCGAGACATTCACGCAGGTACTGTTCATGATTATATGCCGTACAGAGGACGGAAACCATACATTCGTTGTCGGGCATTTCCACGCTCCTTATCAGTGTCCGTATTTTTTTGCGGCGCGGGCGGAAAACAGGGAGATATAAGCGCACTGCCTGTTTCCTGCGCACTCGTGTCCGCTATGCCGCAGGCTACTGTTTTAATTTTTATATACCATCAATTGACAAGAGCACGCACGCCTGACAGCGTGCCTTTCCGGCGCTTTTTGTCCTTTTCGCCTTGACGGGCGTCAGCCCGTCTGCGTCTCAAAAACCAAAAATCGCACAAAAATCCGTCACTGTCAGGTGCAGACGGTTTTGACGGAGCAGAAATGCGTTCAGGCAATGAAAAGTCCGTAGGCAATACTTGATGTATTGGCAAGGTCTTTGAAGCGGCATGGACGTTTTTCTGCCCGTCAAAACCGTGCGTATCCTTGTCAACTGATGGTATTATACTGCCAAACCATGCCCATTTCAACCAAAAACTTTCCCGTATAATTCCGCACATTTTCTCCTCCCGCCTCCTCAAAGAAAAAACGGAAAATCGGGTATTGACAAAATTCAAGATACCTGTTATTATAACTCTGCTATGGGGGTATAGCTCAGCTGGGAGAGCGCTTGAATGGCATTCAAGAGGTCAGCGGTTCGATCCCGCTTATCTCCACCAATGTAGAACTGTACGAACACAATACGGCGAAGTCAGTGTTTATCTTACTGCGTCGAGCTTCGTACTCTTCTCCCCACTTCCGAGTGGGAGATAACACAAATCGCAGCCAAGTAATTTGGCTGCGATTTTTCTTTATGTACGCGCAAGTCGTATTTGATTCTTCAAATTTCCCCTACGCATATCGTAATAATCTTCCGAATCCGAGAAAAATCTTAGAATTGCTGATAGATTATTACGAAAGGAGCGAGGGCAAATGATTAAGATACTCCTGTCCAAGAAGCTGGGCGAGCTTCGCTGGACGCAGGCCGATCTATCACGCAAGACCGGGATAAGACCGGCCACAATCAACGAGTTGTACCACGACATCGCAGACCGTGTGAGCTTGGAACATCTCGACCTCATCTGCGAGGCGCTTGGTTGCGAGCTGACGGATATTATCATCCGTGTTCCCGATGAAATTCCAAATGTCGAGCACACGCGCACTGGTGCAAAGGTACATAGTTGAAACAAGGACGCAGGGCATAACCGCTCTGCGTCCTTTGCCTTATTTATATCTCTGTGCCGTCAGGCAGAACAAAACTGATTTTTGCTTGGCACCCAAGCGCTCGAGCCAGAGACTCGATGTCTCTTTCTGTGAAATTCCCGCGTGTCATTTTATTTGAAAGATTCTGACGGGTCTGCCCAGACGCTTCGGCCAGCTCTCCCATAGTCATGTTTTGCCGTTTCATAATAAGCCTTATCTTTTCGGCCACTGAAATATCCATGCAATCGCCTCCTGTCACCAATATACACGTATTAGTGTTATTTGTCAAAGAAAATTTTGCAATATCCACGCAAAAGTGTAAAATATCTATTGACAAATGACACGAATTGGTGTAATATAATACACGTAAGGCAGAGATGCAAATCTCTTACGAAGGGAAGTGAGGAAATGGATGAGATGACTACCGCAGAACTCAATCAGTATCTTGAGAACATAGCAAAGCTGATTGAGGCAACAGCGAACAGCCCCGAGGCTGCTGCTGAAATCGTCCGCGACAGCAAGATTAACGCATAAACGAAAAGTGAGCGACCCCCGCTAAAGCGCCGCTCACTCCACCCGATAAGGTGAGCCGGGAGCCTTACCCCGGCCACCTTGATGATACCAGAGTAGGGCAGAAAAATCAAGAAAGGAAATAGCGTAGTTATGCTGATGTCTGAATTTATCGACCGCACGGGGTTCACCCCCACCTATGAAGAGTATCGAAAGATTGAGGAATCTTATTACAGCTTTGACGGTGACAAGGACGCCTTTTGCAAGGCTTTCGTCAAAAATTGCGAAGCAATGAAGTTCTGCGAAGCCAGAGCCACTGAGATTGAGCGCCTGACCAGTCTGCTCATGGAGAACGAGCGTCAGTACAAGAAAGATATCGCTGACCGTGAGCAGCGCATTAACGAGTTGACCGCTGAGCTGGATCACGAGCTTGAATGGAAGCCCAGCGATAGCGCCGGCACGAACATGACACAGGAGCGCTATGAACACCTTGCTAACTGCGGTCAGACGATGACCGACGATGAAGCTGTAGCGTTTATCGCTGACGAGTGCGGCTTTGCTCCAGAGAAAATCCGCATTCTACACGAGGCCAACACCTACGAGGTCAATAAGCACCGCCGTCTCCGCGTGGCTGGTACCTTCGAGCGTGCGCCCGTGTACGAGTCCTCCGACTGGAACTATGTCCGCTTCGACTGCGCCTACTTCATGTATGAGCTGGTCAACGGTGAACTCCGCTTCTACAGTTGCTAAATAATCACCCGCCCCGGAGGTTACGAGGGCAGGAAGGATACTGGTATGAGCTTGGCAGACCTGCTATACAAGGTGTATGAGAATACCACCATCTGGGTCGCGGAAGACCCAACCAACTCTGTGGGTATCTACTTCGGCCCGGTCAAGGAAATCACGCTCCGCGTTGCCGCTGCCTACGAAGTTGTGGAGCTTTACCCGGAACATTACCCAGCAATCGGCAATTTCGTTGGAATCTCTGTAATTGTCAAGAAAAAGGAGCCTAACAATGATTACTGACTATACCCCCGGCGAATTTCTTACGTACGAAGAATATGAGTTGGTTTTTGACGATGGGGACAACAACGGATTTGCTTTTCCTTGTGACGAAAGCGGAAACCTACTTTCCAGCGCAACTGAGGCAGCCGTCGAAAACTATCTGTGGTGCATGGCGCATCCCGACGATTTTGTACGGTGGAATAGAATCCTCTGTCACAAGCGCAAGTACCGCGAGAATGCGTCTGGCGTTTGCTCATGCGGAAAGAAAATCCAATTATGGAATGAGTACGCCGGAGCTTGTGAATGTCCGAACTGTGGACAATGGTATAATCTTTTTGGGCAAGAATTATTGCCGCCTAAAGCGTGGATCGAATAAATTTGCTGTATTGCCGCCCCTGAGCCGCGAGAAAGCGTTGCAACGCTTATGTGCTGAGTTGGGAATGTAGACGCAGGTCACATCCTCTGCCGCTACCACAAAGCCCAACAAGCGCAAAGTCCACAAATGAGAAAAAGCCCCTCCCAGTCCAAAGATTTAGGACTGAGAGGGGCAAAAAATTATGTGGTAGTCTTGGGCAGCACGAATACAGCCGCCTCTATGCAACCATCAACAACATCCTTGAGCTTGTCGGTCACTTCAATATCTGCTGCTTCAAGGAGCTTATACACTATTTCGGTCGCTTTGGCATTGCGTTCATCCGCGGCTATCTGGCTGGCTTTGTACATCTGCTCTGCGGCGTTCACGGCGGTCTTGGCATAATCAATAATGCGTTCTACTATGCACAAGCTGGGCGTTTCAGGCACAAACTCTTTTATTCCATCAACGACTATTCCAGCCGCGTCAAGCGCCGAGCCGGTGCCGGACAGTATGCCCGAGATATTGATTCCTTTCCGCACGAGATACGGAATCAAAAGACAAATACCGCCAAATACGCAGATTACGACGGTAACGATGATGAGAAGCATGGTGTAATTACTCATAGTTTTTTCTCCTTTTTAATTTATAACATTGGCGCCTATGTCCTTGAGCCAGTTTTCATAGGCCTTCTTTGCTGCGTCTGCCTTTGATCGTGCGGCCTCCACATTGCCGTTGAGATGGCCGCCCTGAAGCGCTATGGCGTTTATCTCTCCGAGTTCGATAGACGCCATCATCATATCCATAGAGAGCCGAGCTTCTTTTTCTCTCCGGGTATTTCGCAACTCAGCGGCTTTTCGGTCTTTGCTCATGTGATTTGTTATCACTGCGACAGTCACAAGCGAGGCCGCAGATATTATTGCGGTTATTATCTCTACCATCTCCCGGCTCCTTACTTGACCAAGGCCGTCCACGTCTGTTGACCGCAAATACCATCCGCGTCAAGTCCGTGTTCAGCCTGAAAGGCCATGAGCATATTGTTTGTCCGCACTCCAAATTCTCCATCAACCCATGTCGGGTCATAGCCGAGGTATTTAAGCGCTGCTTGCAGCATTGCCACGACGACCCCAGCCTGTCCGCTTTCCAGCATAGGCAGCTCGACCATGACATACTGCGTCGGTTTCCTGACATCCGGCACAGCCTCCGTCTCTGATCCCTTATACCTGAGCACGCAATCCCAGGGATAATTATAGTAACTGCGCGTGTATATCTCTCGCCCAGTCTGATCCCCGGTCTGTCCTCCGGTCGCACCGCCAGCCTCGTTGATACTTGCCTGCACGAGCTGACCGCCGCCTATATGCAGAGCAGTGTGGTGAATGTGGTTTAAGAGCACGTCACCGCGTTCAAGCCCTGCGCCGGTATTAAGATTGACGCTACCCGTTACGTCTTCAAAGCCATGTTGCAGCATGTCGGAGCGCATATTGCCTGTGTATGTGCAACTCAGGGGAAGTCCCGCTCTCTTGAAGCAATCTATTACGAGGCTGCTACAATCATAGTCAGGCCCCCACCTGTTTGCTTGGTCATAGCCGTGTGAATCATCCGCAGCTATTTCTCTGGCTCTCGCTACTGCATTTTCTATGATATTCATAACTAAGTTCCTCCCGAAAATCTGCAACAAAAAAGCCGCCTCTTTCGAGACAGCTTAGATAAGGGTATCGCCAATCAGATTTTTATATGCATTGTGTGCAACGTTGATTTCTCTCTGCTCTTCCTCTGTCAAAGCAGAAATTTCGGCAAGGCGCGTTGCAAGATGCTTTATTATTTCGTTCTGAATTTCAATCTGATTGCACAACCCCTCTATGAGTTGCAGATTGTTCATTTAGCCTCCTGTTATTCCTCAGCCGCAGCATAAGGGATGCCGGTGATCTCCCTATACTCATCGGCCGTTATCCATCTGCCAACCGCGTTGTAAACGCGATTCACAGGCCACAGCCCCGCGTCATAATATTTCTTTACCGTAGCATACTTGGGAGAATGAGCAGTATCAGCCATTACAGATCCACCTCCGTCATCATAGAAAGATACTCAATATCCGAGCGCATTTGAGACTGGCTTGACTGAAGGTCGGGGATGATATTCTTCTCATCCTCGATTGCTTTCGCCTGAGCCAAAAGCTGCGCGAGGTTGGCGGCGACGTCCTCGGCGAGGCCTCCGTATGAATTCATCTCAAGATGATATTCATCCCACTCCCAGCCGACAGTTTTGACGCCGTCTTTCTCCTCAGAAAATGCCTTGATGTTCTGGAAGAATCTAACCATAGACTTGCCCAGCTTTTTGGGGATTGCCTCCAAAGTGAATGCTGTAACTGGCTTTGTTCCGCCTCTTACTTTCATTCCGTATCACATCCTTTAATAGTTTTTCTCCAATTGGAGTGTAGTATTTTTGCCTTGCCTTATAGCAATTAACGCCTTTGAGCAGCCCCGCTCTTGAAATAAGAGCCGATGCCATTCTCGGCGGTATGCCCCATCCTTTGGCCTTGCGTTTGATTGCGCGTCGGCACTGTCGGATAAACCGAAGAAATGTTCTTTTGCGTATTGTGCGATATTTCCTATACTGTTTCACCCCAACGAAATCCAGCGGCCTTGACTTGAGCGGAAACACCTGCCAATTGTCTTTTACAGTCAGCAGCATTTCTTCACGCAAATACGCATCTATAAGTTTGCGGATTTTATGGAGCTTCTTCTTGTTCCTGCCCATAACAACAATATCATCCATGTACCTGACGTAATGATTGCACCCGTCGAGAGAACAGATATATCTATCCAGCGGCTCAAGATAAAAGTTTGCAAGCCACTGGCAGATATAAAAGCCTATCGGCAGTCCGGCGTCACTGGTATCAAGGATGGCTGAGACCATGCCGAGAAATCGTTTATCTTTCACTTTTCGTGAAAGAGCAGCCATAACTTTCGCGTGGTTTATGCTTGGGTAAAACTTCTTGATGTCGAGCTTCAAAATATATTTCGTTCCTTTGACATCCTGCCTTATAGAACGCTGCACATACTTCTCGGCTCGTGAGCCTCCACGTCCGGGGATGGCCGCACAGGTCCATGCATACATACCTTTCATGAGTGTGTCTTTGAGCACAAGAACCATGAGCTGATGAATAACCCCATCCGGCCAGTACGGTACAACACTGATTTCCCGTTCCTTGCGGCTTGCTGTGTCATATCGTATTTTCTTTTTCGGCATTGATGGTCTGAAAGCTTCAGCAAGGAGAAGGTCGTATGTTTTATCAACATACTTGTCCATGTTGCGAATTACTTTCTGGACATCATGCCTGTGTCTTTTGTGACGTGAGCTGTTGATGATGGCAATGCGGATCAAATCCTTGTTGCACATCTTTTCATATAGGAATCCGACTCTCTTAGGCATTTGAGAAATGCCCTCCTTGTTTGCCTCAAGGCCTTTCGAGAGAAACCTACTAAGCCCTGTCCTTGCGGCAATATTTTTGCCAAGCGGCATGGAGCGTGCGTGTGCAATGGAGCAGAGGTCTGAAACAAGCAGCCGGCCGCCATTGTTCGCGTTCGCGTTCGACGAAGCATTGTTCGCAGTCCGCGCAAGCAAGCCAGCGGCAAGACCATTGTCATATCTACCGCCAACTTTGAAGACCAGAAACAATGGGGAGAACTAACACACGCAGCCCCAGAGAATAATAAAAAGCGAATTCTGTTCTGTCAGCATTTCGTTTTATTATTACTATTTCCGATACATAATTACGAAATGCGTAAGACAATTTTATAAAAATCGGTCGGCTACGCCGACATAATACCTGGGGGCTGCGGCCCCCAGACCCCTATCAGGGGATATAAAGGAGCCGGCCGCCATTGCTCGCGTACGCGTCCGACGAAGCACTGCCCGCAGCCCGCGCAAGCAAGCCAGCGGCAAGACCATTGTCATATCGACCGCCAACTTTGAAGACCCTCCATCCGGAGGATGTCCACCATCCATCCGGGATATATGTTGCATTGCTGCCGCCTGTCGAGGTGGGCAAGAAAAGCCACGGCGCATTTGCATCAATGCCCTGTGTCTTTGGATAATCTCCATTGCCGCTGCAACAGGCATAGCTCAACTGCGAGTATCCAGCGGATTTGTCATCGCCGAAATTAGAACGGTCGAGACAATAATAAGCCTGTGTTCCGCTAAAATTGATACCGTCGATCCACTGCCAGACATTGCCCCAGAGGTCTTCAATACCGCGGTACTGGATAGATGTTTGCCCGTCCGTTCCTGCCGGGCGGCCTGTGTGGTATGCCATGCTATCAGTTCCGCCGCAGCTTATAGCGGCTGAACCGCTTGTATAGCCCTTACCAACAACGGCCTGAGAGTCCCAATCCGCATATTCCACGAGATATAACATAACCACTGCCGACCATGCAGCAATGTTCATCATATCCCAATGTGCGCCCTTGTTTCTGGCATTGCTTCGTAACGTAGCTCGTGTGATGCTCACGACCGGTTTTACTGCCGATTTCGATACATAGCTATTGCCCGCAAGATACTTGCCGACGTAGATAGCATCCTTTCCCTCAAAAGCGGGATGCAGCGTGTACCCGGTCATAGGGCCGTTTGCAATATGCAACTGCCACTCTGCCCCTGTTGCCGCAATCTTATACCAGAATTTCGGCACCCTTACCACGGTATCAAATGCAGAACGGCTGAATGCAGAATCTACGCCCTTTTCATAGGCGATTGCATCGTTGATAACGTTGAATTCTTTCATGCCGCTCCACGGCCAGATATCATCAAACGGCGATGAGCCGACCGTTGCTCCGACACCCGGCACAGGGTCAGTAAACCCTACCGCGTCACCCAAACGAGAAAACTGCGTGCTCGGTCCACCTGACCACAGCACGCCGTAAGATCTCGCTGTTTTCGGTTTTTGTATTTCAGGACGTGCGCCTAAAAGAATTCCGCTCATCAGCTTTCACCCCTTGCTTTTAATTCATAGAATATCTGCAATGACTTTGTCGGTTTCTCTTTTGCCTGTATTGAAAATCCAGTATTCTTTATGGCAAGTTCATAAAAGGCGTTCTTCGCAAACCAGTCGTATGTATCAGCGTTGGCAGCAGACACAACTACATCTTGCTCATTACTGTCAAAGTCGCTTGGTGCGATGTCGTAGGCATACCAGAACTCTTCCGATGTGTCTGGCGTTTGCTGATACCAATTCGCCACCGTGAGAGTTGCAAGATACTGTTCACCGGACCCGCCGCCTCCACCGCCGACCAAGAAGAAATCGGTACCAGACAGGAAGCCGATAACAACAGCCCCAGTCACGAAGAAATTGTTTCCGGGAGCTTTGCCGTTCGGCAGCCGCACCGTCACAGAACCGCCGTTCACCTTGAATGTGTCGTTTTTCGCGTATGCGGCCGTTGCAACGAATTTCACATTGCTCCCACCGCCTGCCAGTGTAAGAGAGTGTACCGTACCTTCCTTTGCGTGAGTATATGTTGAGAAGCCAGTAAGGCGCACTTCTTCAATGGTTTCCTGCATAGACTGTTCAAGCTCGGCAACTGCTGTGTTGACAACAGCCTCCATTGCGTCTATCTCATTTTGCAGGTGTCCGGCAACATCGCCGTCGAGAACATACTGAAGGTTTGCAAACCAGTCGTTGAAATTGCTCTGTGCAGAAGCCTCGAATGTATCCATAGCTTGGTCGAACGAGTCATATCGAGCCTGACCAAGCGACTGAAAATAGTCGTATTCGTTCGCAATGCGTACCTTATATTCGGCAAAGAACGCGTCAAACTGAGTGCAGAGAGATGAAAAATCGAACTGGTCTATTATGCCGGTGACAATTCCGCAAAGGCTACTGTCGAATCTGCGGTCAGTAATATTAGACTGCAAAATGGCGGTTACACCTCTGCCGATGTAAACATCCGCAAGTGCGATTTCATATATTTCTGCGTCTCTCGTAAGAGCCGTTGCGGTCGGCGTCGTTGCAGGCACGCCCTCCAGCACCTCAACAGACAACTTTCGGTTGAGCAAGCTCCACCGAAGAACGATTCTATCTATTCGGTTGTAAACGCCATCCGCGACAGAGAGCGTTTTGCCAAGGTCCGTGGTGTTGCGGTAAAAATATCCGTTGATAAAACCTGCTCCAGCTTTAATCGTTATGCCCATGCCAGTTGCAATAACTACCTGCAATCCATTGCTCGGATTTGCATACACCCCATTGGACACAAACGATGCAAAGTATGCCGCCCAGTCCTCAGCGGAGTATTTGCGGTCGCCTGACACGGAGTTGAAAAAGCTACCTCTTTCCGCCATGATTAACCTCCTGTTGCCATAGATTTTATTTGTTTATAGATGCTCGGAATTGACTCTCCGAAAGTGATCTCTAAGCCCTCACCGTCAACCTCGTATATTTCTGAGATTTCTGTAATCCTTGCGTCAATGCGCACGTTCCACGTCTTATTCACGCACGTCACTCTATCGCCGAGGTCAAAGTCCTTCCGATAAATGAGGTTTGCCCCAACGTTTATTTCAGACGAAAATGCCTGAGATATCGGATACTGCTCCAGCTTTTCTCCGCCGCGTGCGGCCAAAGCCGATTCGTACTCGGCATCAGTCAGCGTGATCTCCTTGTCATTGTCGTCTTTGTATGTCTGCTTGATATCCCCAGCTGATACATATAGCTCTTTTCTGGCAAGGCCAGAATTCTCGCCGTTCACAATGACGAGCACAGGAGACTTATCTTCGGTCTCTTCGCCGGTAACATATGCCGTGGTTTTGTGCTTTTCAGTAGACTTCGTATATTCCTGCTCCAGCACATTATCGTACTCTTGAGAAAAGATACACGGTGGATTACCTGCGGTGTTGTCCGCTGTGCAATCAACGCCCTTATACACTGAGAACTGGTGCGTGCCGGCAGCACGGTCGGTGATGACCTTCATCCCTAACTTTGACCCTTCGGCCAACTCCACAGCTGCATCCTGAACATTGGCATAAGGTTCTGAATTGTAGGGAATGCTCTTCCCGCTTATAACCGCGTCTTCATGCAAAGAAAACGCCGGGAGTTTTCGCTCCGGCGTAGTATCTATGCAGTTTTCATTAACCATGCGGCGGATAAGCACTTGCGCCGTAGCTGAAACGTTGACGAACGGCGTTGCAATGACGCGCCGAGAAATCCAATTCAGCAGAAATTTACCCTGTACTTCAATAACCTCATAGCCCTCAAGATTTTTGCTGATATTTGTATAGAGAATTTCCGCCGCTTCATCGTCACCGTGCTTGATTGCGATATTCCCGTCTTGCAGCAGACGGTTGTGCGCATCATTAAATGGTACAAGAAGCTTGAACTCACCGCAATCCCAATATCTGCGTGTCCATATAAGGCTCGTTATCTGCTCAACAATGCCGAGCATATTCATCTCCGCATCATAGATATACAGCTCCATCACTACACCCCCAGATACAGATTGCTGTGTTTGATCGTCACATTGAGATTGTCCTCACCTGACGCAGCGTAGTAACGATAGGGATTGTCGCCAATGGCAAGCTGCAAATACGTTGACTGAATGTCCAGATAACGAAAAATATCGCTTTCTTCGCCGCGCTGATTCTTGAACGTGACCGACTTCTCGCCATATCCCGTTTTAATCGTTATCTCCTCGCCGGCGAGCATATCCATATTTACCTGAATATATTCTTGCGTCTTGACATCAATCAGACCGGGATTTGAAACGGCTCCCTGTGCGGCAAAGGTTATTGTCAGTCCCGTAGTAGCATCGCCAGTGTTCTCAATATTGGTGATAAGATTTGGGAGGCGATATCCCACCTCCCATTGAGGGTCATCCTCGCTGTTGGTCAGTTGCAGTCCGTCCACACTGTCAAATATCATGCCGCCTATCCACGTCGCAATCTGCGTATACGTTTCAGCTTCGTCCGTCCAGAATGGATTCAGACATAATAGATTGATGGTGAATCGCAGGAAAATGCCATCTGCGTCAAAGTGTGGCGCAGAATTGACCTTGCACTTTATCTGCCGCGTAAAGCTGTCATGCTGATACACCAGAACAGCAGAATATGTAGGGTTCAGCGCATGATTGAGCTGGTGCCGGTATTCACGCACGATGGCTTTATCAAGCTCATTTATGTGTCCGACTATTTCAATGTCACGACTTGCAATATGATACCCCAGATATGTGGCCCCGGCCTGATTTATGCCTGATGTGGAATATATCTCGTTCTCGACATCGGACAGCCCGGATACATCTTTTGAGATATTGCAATGGAAAACAGAATTAACGGAAAACTCTATCGTTGAGCCATTTTCGTTGGTAAATGTAAGCTTTTCAATGTATTTGCTCCTCATCTGTTCAGCTCCCTTGCTATCTGTCTCAAATTGCGCTTTGCCTCTCGCTGTTGCCCAGCATAGCTGGTGTCATCCGCATAGATGTTTTGCGTCAGATTCATGTTGATTTGACGATTTTTTGCATTCGCCAGCTTGTCTATTTCAGCAAGAAGTCTATCGTCTGTGGAGGGAACACTCCCTATGGCCTTGAGTATCGCTGTTGTGTTGTCCGGGATCTCCGGTACTTCAATCTGCACATCCACGATTTTTTTCATAGTGTCACGCATCTCTTCAGCTACCGCATCTTCCATCTCTCGAATACCGATAATAAGGCCTTTGCCAAGGTCATTGCCGAGGGCTATTGTCTTTTTCGACGGAGAATTTGACTGTGCAGCTTGCTTTGCGGCAGCGATAGCATTGCGCACCATTGCCGCCGCTTCAGCTGCTACCTGAGCGGCGTAAGCTCTGACGCCGACCGCTGCTCCCTGAGAAATTGCAGCACCTATGCCATACCCGGCGTTATATGCGCTGCTTGCATAGCCTGATACAGTCTGATTGACATCCGACAATACCTGTGTGGTCGTATCAACCATATTAGAAAGCTGCTCCTGATATCCAGTAGCAGCCTGCAAGCCCATATCTGTAACCGTTGCCGTGATTTCAGGTTTTGCGCTGTCAACCTGCGCTTTCGTCTCAGCCATTGCCGTAGCTGTTGCCTCAGGCACCTGCGCAATACTCTCCCCAGCGCCATCGCCTAACGTGCTCAGCGTCTCATTGGCATCGCTTATGCTCTCGGCCATCTGCTGCGAGGTTTCCGCAGCACCGGTCAAACTCTCCTTGTAAGAGTCTACCATGGCCTGAGTTTCAGTCAGAATATTTGCCTGCTCATCGACCTTTGCGCTTGTTTCAGCAATACTATCCTGCAAAGCGAGCATTGCTTCAGCGGCTTTGGCTTCCTCCTCAGAGAGATTTGCCCAAAGCTCACTTACTTTCATAGAAGCGTCAGCCTCAGCATCACGGGCAGCAATAACAGCCTCAGTTTCCTTGCCTTTAGATTCTATAAGAGCTTCAGACAATGCCTGCTGTGCAGCTTTCTGCTCATTGGCAGCCGCGACGAAATCTAATGTGCCTTGAGTTGCAGATTCATTGTATTTCGTGAGTTCTATGCGAGCTTTCGCGAGTGCAACCTGCAACTCTGTAAGTGCGGCTTCCTGTTCGGAAATTATTGTAGCGAAAGCCTGTTCTTGAGCATATTCTTTCCACGCCTGAGCTCCAAGCCTCAGCTCCTCAGTCGTCGTTTGCAGTCTGCCAGTAGTCTCATCCATCTGTATATTGACATCTGGCAGCAGCTCACGCAGTCTGCTGACTATGGAATTATACTCGGCCTGCTCTTCTTTAGTAAGCGCAGTTTTTGAATTGAGTTCGTCGAGCCGGTCTATGTGTTTAGCGATTACGATAGATGTCGCTTCGATTTCTTCTGAGGTTTCGGTGAAATTCTTACGCGCATCTTCAAACGCTTTATTGCAATCGTCAAGAGTGTCATTCAGAGCGTCAGCCTCTTTTGTAGCGGACGGTGTAGCTGCCGCGAGTGCTGCAATAGCCGATACAAGCGTGATTACCGCCGTGGCGACCGCAAGCGCTGGATTCCCCATAAGGACGGCATTGAATGCTTTTATGATAGGAATAACCACTTTAGTAATTGCCATATATGAAGCTAAAACTGTAGTGAAAGAAGTTAGTCCTGCCGTGAGAGCGGTTATCGTTGGAACGAGCCAGTCATTGGCTTGAACGAAATCTGTTGCCCACTTGACGATATCCGTACCCTTGGTTGCAAGGTCAGCAATCGCGGGCGTGAGCTGGTCGCCTATGGCAATTTTGAGATTATTCACGCTGTTTTCAAACATCGTGATTTTGCTTTCTGTGGTCGCATATCGAGTGGATGCTTCTTTCATCAGTGCGGTGTTCTCAGCCCATGCAGTATTGGCCGTGTCTACCGCATTGGAAAGCAGCCCTGATGCCGTGGCAAGAGATTTCAGCATATTACTCTGACGAATGCCGGAAAGCCCCATCTCGTCAAGCACGAGTGTTGCGCTTTCGCCTTTTTCGTCAAGCTTTCCAAGGCCCTCTATAAACGCCTGAATTGCAGTAATGGGTTCATTCTGCCACACTGCGGCGAATTGCTCCGCCGACATTCCGGAAACATCCGCGAACTTTGCAAGGCTATCGCCGCCCTCGGCCACGGCTTTTTCAATCGCAGTCAATGTCTGCGTCATTGCTGTACCGCCCGCCTCGGCTTCTATGCCAACAGAGGACATCGCTGTTGCGAGAGCCATTATTTCAGGCTCTGTCAGCCCTGCCAGCTTACCCGCAGCAGCGAGACGCTGACCCATATTTACGATTTCGGATTCGGTTGTTGCAAACGAGTTTCCCAAATCTACGATAACAGAACCCAGATTCTCATACAGCTCCGGTGCCATCCCTGTCACATTCGCAAATCTGGCAAGCATTGTTGCTGCTTCCTCTGATGTGAGATTTGTTGCAACTCCGAGATCTGCCATGACGGTTGCAAATGACACAAGATTCTCTTTTTCTATGCCGAGCTGTCCAGCGGTCTCGACTATGCCCGCCAGTTCTTTTGCGGTTATCGGAATATCAGTTGAGAGCTCTTTTATCTGACCTCCCATTGTGGATAATTCTTTGTCGGTGAGGTCCGTTGTTTTTGCGACGCCGGCCATTGCCGACTCAAATTCAACGGAGGCATCGACACACTCCGTCAATGCCTCCACTATTTCACGTATGGATTGCTTCAACCCCGATGCGGCCAACGCCTGGGCAAGCCCGTTGATAGCATCGGTGTTTCCCTGCACTTTGCTCTTGTTGTTATCCAGCGCCGCCGAATTCTGACGTATGGCGTCTTCGGTCTCGTTTACGGCAGTCCTGGCCTTATTCAAATCTGTCTGCCAGTTGTTAACGGCCTTTTTTGCGGCAGTTAGGTAATCCTCATTCTTCCTGAGTTCTGCGTTGAGCCGTTCATTCTCCTCGGTCAGCTTTTTCTCTTCAGCGCTTGTATCCCCAGACTTCTTTTTCAGTTCATCAAGGGCCTTGACATTATCCTCTATCTTTTTACTGAGTTCCGCTTTTCGCTGGGCATACTGGCGCTCAGCCTCTTGCGCATTTTTTAATCCAGCTTCAAGCGCGGATACTTTGCTTTTCTGGCTTACGAGCAAGTCGTTGAGTGCCTTGCCCTTGGCCGTAAGCGCCTCTGTTGAAGTCGCATTATTTTTATACTGGCTCTCTGTCATTTTGAGAGCAGATTGCATATTGCGAAGTTCAGCGTTTATCCCGGTTATCGCGGCACGGTACTGACTTTCACCCTCTACCGCAACGCGGGTGGAAATTGTTCTGGTTGCCATACTCTGCCCTCGCTAATCATCAATGTCGTTGCTGGACTTTTGGGGTCTATTTGCCTTTGTCCAGATTTGCACCATATCAAAAAACAAGCCGGGGGTCATCCGGCCGAATTCAATCCGTGAAAGGTGCAGTTGCACGGTTGCAAAATAGGTGTATTCAGCCCTCAGATCCCGGCTACCTCTTTTTTTTGCAGTTCAAGCAGCCCTAAATCAGTTTCTGTTTCAGATTCATTCGCGGTCTCTTGCTTATAGCCAAGCGTTATCGCTTGCATTACCGCATCTATCAGGTGCAAATGGACACCCGGACGGATTCTCGTTGTAATATCTGTTTCTGACAGCATATCACTTTTATCAAAGCCCTCAGCACGGCGGCACAGTTCCGCATCATTGGCCATCATAACAACGAGCTGCCGCAGACAGGCGAAGCCCTCTCGGTTCTGCTTTTGAAGCAGTTCAAGCGCGTCCTGCACAGACCCGTATAGTCGGTTTATCTCAAACATGACCTCTACCGAATAATGCAGAGGCCTTATTTTGCCGTTTATTACGGCGCTTATCATTGCGTCCACCGGCAACAACCTCCATGTCGTAAAAACTGCGGGAGAGCCGTTGCAACAGCTCTCCCGCGCAAATTTGAACTATCAGCCGCCCGGCGACGTTGCGATGGCGCACTGAGTATTGATCCAAGTCTTTGCTTCTGCCTCAGTTTCAAAAGTCTCGGTCTTTCGCCAATCACCATTTTCATCCGCCATAATGGTGAATGTGGTCTGCGTGGTTGCGAAAGTAATAGAGCTGCCCTTGGTCTGAGCGTTGTCATTGCCAAGCGCGGCTCTCGCGCAGGGATAAAGAATTCCCTTATAGTATTTCTTCTTGTTGCGCATAAGGCTCTTGTAATACGCAAGTTTGCCAGACGGGGCGGTGTCGCCTACGTTGTACGTAACGACTTTTTCAGAAACATCACAGCCGTAAACTTCCGCTGCATTTTCGTCTGTCAGGTCGTTGGTCTCCATGGCAACCGTGCCACTTGCGAACTCCGAAAGCTGCTCGTCAAGAGCGTCATCCGCGTAAAGCTCACCAGAGGCGAGATTTACAGTGAGATTTGCGGCAACCAGTTTGCCAAGCACAACGCCAGCATCCTTGCCATCAGCCTTAAAGCAAGGGTACTTTGCTCCAAATTCAGCCATAGTGTTATCTCCTTCTTATAGATTATGTTTTTTCTGCCATGCATAAAGAACAGCGGCCTCGGCGTCAGCAGCCTCGGTCGCATGCTCTTCGTTGGCTTTTCTCATCCACTGTTCGGCGGCATTGCCATGTCCGCCAAACTCATGAACAAAGCCGACATCCTGATTGGTGGCATTCCTTGCGCCACCAGTATTTACGGTGTCGCCCTTTCTTCCCCAATTTATCTTGGTGTATGTTTTTCCGCGCGCCTTGTATGTGTGGTGCACACCAGCCGGGTAAACGAGAATATAGCGAAGATGGCCTCCCTGGCCGCTCATCTTCTTGTATACTGTGGGTGATTCCTCGAACTTACCGCTTCTATGTCCGAAAATCTTCTTGATGGCCTCAACATGGGCTTTCCTGATGACCTCGCCGCCAGCTTCAAGCATATCAAGCACGGTTTCATCATCAATCTCGCTGATTTCATCAAGGTCGATAATCAGAGCGTCAAGCCCGTTTGTATCAAAGCTCGCCATAGTCGATACCCTCAGCATCCTCCGTCTCAAAAACAATGTGACGACCATTGCCATCGCTTTCATCTAACGTTTCCGGGAATATGAATCCAGCGTTATACAGCGCAATTTTGATGGATTTGACCATAGGATTGATGTTTTTCTCAAACGGCGGGGCAAACAGATGAACCTGAATCAGATACCGTTCATGTTCCGGCGCGTCATCCGAAAAATCATCCGGGATGGTAGTGTAGTTGAAAACGAAGTATTTTTTGCTCTGCCCTGTATAAACAGACCGCTCAACATCAAGATCAAATACAGACAGCGCGTCCACAAGGCGAGAATCTATGCTGTTGTTATTATCCATTACCGCGCTGCCTCCTTTCGCTGTACCTTGATTTCGAGCCAGAGGTTTCGCTGTTCAACGTTATCTATGGATATAATCTCGTATGGTATGGAATCGCCGGCCTTGTACACATCGAGACGCTCGTTGATAAGCGGGGAGTATCGGCAGGTTATAGTTGCAGGCTCTCGGAGCTGCAGTTGCAATGCCGAGAACATTTCACTGCCGTGAGCATTGACCCATTTGCACAGTACAGATGCGCCGTCCCCGAATATATTGACATCTTTTACGACTGGATAACCTTCGCCGTCAGTATCGCGCTTCGTTTGAACGAAAAAAACCGGGGTACGAAGCTCCCCGGCATTTGCACTTTTGCTCACGTATTCTCACCGTCCTCAGAATCTTCGGATGCATAGCGCAGCTCAAGCACATGACCGTTTATCATCTTCCGGGCATTCTCTTCGGCTGTAGCCTGATACGAGCCACCGAAAGCCATTCCGCGGTTATCGTAGTACATGGCTGCGAGATCCTTTATGAAAGAATCGTACTGAGCGTTGTTCTTAAAAGCCGGAATTCCGGCAGTGCGCGCTTTAGATTTCGCAGCGGCCAAATGCGGAGCAACCTTGCAAGCGGCAGTTTGTCCGATTGCGATCCATTTCGCATTTGCCGTGCCCGGCTCGGTAATGTTGTCGTCGGCGGTAGAGCACCAGATATAATCGTTATGAGAAACAGCACTGCCGTTGATATAGGCAGTGCTGTTATCCCATTCAGCAGGGTCAGGCGGCAAGCCGATATGATTTATGACATCTTCAACAGTTACCGCCATGACTGTCAGCCTCCGCTTTTTGTCACGGTGACGGTATAGGTCTTGCTGGCGGTGCCGTTGACGACCTTTACTGTGAGCACATTTTCACCGTCAGCCCATGTTGCCGCTTCTCCATTCACAACTTCGGTATCGCCGTTCTTTATGGAGATTGTGGCTTTGCTGTCCTCCGCAGTAGCCGTTACCTTGTTGGTGGAGTTTGTGGTTGTGGCTGTATATGACACGACATTTTTATCAAAAGCCGGTGTCAGCGTCAGCGAACCAATCGTCAGCCCCGACAGGTTCGCGCTCAAGGGTTTACCTTTGCGAGACGGAACGCGCTCTTGAGACGAATCTGCTGATCGCCCCAAGCGGTAAACACGAAGTAATACTCGCCCTTCTTCGCATCCTTGTCAGTCTCATAGATGGCGCCAATGTCATAGTTGATGCCATAATAGGTGAAATCGCCGACGACAGGAACAGTTGCCTTGTCGCAGAACACAACCGGAATGCCGAGAATCTTTGCGGGCTTGTCCGTGAACAACGCCTCGGCAGTGTTGGTCAGCGCAGCAATCATGCCATAGTAGTCGGCTTTCTTCATGACGACCCGTGCATTAGCTGCATAGTCGTCGGCAAGGTCGGCATAGGCGTTTACAATGGCATTGTACAGGTCTGCGCCCTCCACTTCCTTAATTACCGACTTGTTGCTCTCCTTGTTGTAGAAGCTCATGTGCGCATGAGCAGTATCAGTCGTGCACGTAGCTGCGGGAAGAAAAGCAAAGTGCTTCTCACGGATTGCCAGAGCGGAACGGAGGTTTTCGTCTATCTCGCTTACGAGATTGGTGTCAGTACCGTGAAGGACGGTGTCTTTGACAGTCGCAGAAACCTTCATCTTCAGACGGCCATAGGCCACAGTATCGCCGTCCATTTCAATTTCATGCGCGGTTTCCTTGTCGGTCACATCGCCGATGTCCGCATCATCGATAGTAAAGCCCAGCTTCGGCTCTTCAAGGCCAGTGATATTGGTGACACGGCAAATAGGACGCAGGGGGTTCTTCTCTATGGGCTCAGTCAGCAGCTCATTGCTGATGTTGTTCGGCAGAAGATTATCGCCGTGACCCAAATCGGCATCATCTGCAGGAATGCCGCCGAGACCTTCATAAGCTTTCTTGACATTGCCCCTAGTGAGGGCGGCACGATAAAAGGCAGCCTTTGCCTTTATACCGCGCTCTTTATCAGTCTTCGGAACAGCAGCTTCGTGAACCTCCAGATCTGCACGCTGACGAGCCTCCATCGCGTCATGCTCGGACTTGAGCATATCATAACGGTTCTGGAGCTCATCACGATGAGTTTTCTTTGCGGTGATGTCTTCCATCGAAACCGATGCATCAGCAGCTTTTTCGGCGATCCACGCCGCATCTGCCGCGATTGCCGCCTGAAGAGTGGCCATCTTTTCTTTCATTTCAAACAGAGTCATTACTTTTTCTCCTTTTCAAAATTTTTGAGATATTTCTCGTTTTCGGCGAGGATTTTTTCTCTTGCCTCGCGATCTGCCGCATCAGCCATAGCCGACTGAATGCGCGGCAAAAGGGCTTTCAGCTTGCAACTGTGCGCGCTGAGATCCGCAGACATGAGCACTTCAAAAGCGTCGTCAACACAACCGACACTTTTTGTGACTCCCGCGCCTTTCTGTGCCGGCACAGCGACGAAGGAGAATTCATAGGCGTCAACAGCATCTTCGAGATCACCCACACAAAGCCCCTCAGGGTAGGTTTCTCCCTTGATATGGCCTGTTTCGCACTGGTATTTCCACGTGCTCCAGTTCATTTTCAGCGGTTTCTTGCAGATCGAGCAGTTGCAGGATTTCACTCGGCAGCCGATAGAAATCTCTTTCAGAATGCCGGCATCAATAGAATCAACAATCGGCTTTGTGGCATCACTACGAACCATATAAGCGCTGGCGCGGAGCTGTTTGAGAGGTGCTCCCAGCTTCGTTTTTTCTCCCGTTGCAACTACTTCAGTGCGGTATATCCGAGCAATCTGGCCGCTTGCACGCCATTCATGGTCACTTATGCCTGTCTTACCAACAAAGAGCTTGGCAAGGCGTTCCAATGTCTGGTCAGTGAAGCGTTCAGTATCGCGGTCAACATCGTTGTCGCAGAGAACGAGTGAGAAACAATACACGTCATCGGGAGACAGCTCTTTTACAGCAAACTGATTTATCAGCGCAATATCGGCAGCAGAATCGGCCTTTTTGACGCGAAATCCCTTGAATTTTTCAATCCGTTCCATTCGTTTCCTCCTTCCTCACAGTCTCTTGCTGTCCTCGCAAAGACAGCAGGCTATAAAAAATCCACGCTTTTCAGCGTGGTTGCGAGCGTTATTCATCCCCGGTATCGTCCGGGGTGGGCGGCTTATCGGGGGCAATCCCCCCTGCCAATACAGATGGCTTCTGGTTGACGGTATACTCCAGCGTTGCAAGGTCCTGCGAAATCATAGCCTTTTTGCCGATACCGTTCGGCAGCGGCGGCAGGTTGCGGTTCTGGCGTATCTCATCCGGGGTCTTCCACGCGGAGCGCACCGCCTTGTAATCGACTTCGGCCTGTGTAGCAGCGTCGGCGCGGAGTATGGCATCCATATCAAATTTGAAGTGATAGCCTTTCTTCCTCTGCGTCTTTGAGAGCAGTTTTCTGTTGAGCTCCTGCTCGTATGCAGTCACGATAGGCAGCATTGTGAGCATTAAAAACTCCAACATCTGCTGTTCTTGGGATGTGAACGACGTATCAGAGTAGTCTCCCAGCAAATGCGGCGGGATGTTGTACACCATTGCAACCTTTGAGCGCGTAATTTTTTCAACCTCAAAGAGCTTTGTATCGACCGGAGACAGATTCAGGCTTTTGGCCGTAACTCCAGATTCAAGCAGCAGAATATTGCCGGAGGTTTCTTTGTAGGTTTCCATGAAAGACTTGACCATCGTTTTCTTCTGGGTCTCGCCGAGGTTGGCCGGGGCTTCCAGAACTATGGCTGCGTTCACGCCCTGATCGAGCTGCTTTACGCTGAATGTCTGAATGTTTTCGGAATAACTCAGCGTGTCATAGAGAACAGAGACAGGATTAACACCGGAGTATCCATTCGTAGAAATAAAAGGTACATGGATCACATAGAATCCATGTACATAAAACTCTTTTCCCTGTTCTGGCGTAATCCTGTACCAAAGCTCTCGGCTGTTTGTCTCCATTATTGGCTGTACCCTTGACGGGTCGAGTATGTCCAGACGTTCGATTGTGCCATTGACTGAAAAAATTTTCAGCGCGTACGCATTGCCTGACGTATCTCGGCACGCCTCAAGCGTTTTGAAAAATTGGCAGCTTGTCATATTTGGATTGGGGCTGAATGATACCAGGTCATTCAGGTCGGTATGCATTGGCATTGACCCTTTATAAAGCTGAATAGGCATAGCCGACAGCGAATTTGAAATGCGAGATACCGCTGAAAAAAGCAACTCGCTGTTTTTGAGTGTGTAGTCGCCTCTCAGCCAATGCGGCAGCCACGATTTATGTATTACCTGCTGACTTGGCACCATCAGTCCTTCCGCAAGCGCTGCCTTTATTATCCGCTGGCGGCGCCTTTCTTTTAATCTTGTCCTAAATCCCAAGGAACATCACCCCTTCAAATTCTGTAAATTGATGACCGTGGTCAATTCTTTGTCTGGTGGAATCTGTGTTGGATGTTTGCGCAAAAACTCCGTGTGAGCGTCCAGCAAAGCCGCAAATCCGTCAATTTTGCGGTATTTTGAAAGCTTGGTCGGAAGATATGTGGCATTTGCCGAGCGCTTTGTGAGCTTTACATTGCTCAAATACCATTTGAACATGGCATTGTTGTTGTGAACTATGCTCCCATCGAGGAAGTGTTCTTTGAGATCGTCCAACGGTCCTGTCAGTGTCAGTTCGCCTTGACGTACATCATTCAAGACAAATCCGTGTTCTCGCATTTTCTGTACCATCATGAACGCTTTTGCTGGGTCAAAACCAATAGAATCTATGCGGTAAAGCTTCTGCATTTCAACGAACCAGTCAAAAATGTAGATATAGTCCACATATTCGCCCGGCACTATGGTAAGCCAGCCTCGCTCCACGAGCGTCTGCCAGTCGAGCTTTTCATGGTCAAACTTTACTTTCTTTTCGGGTACCCATGAATGCTCCAACACAAAGAAACTGTTATCGGGCAAAGGAAACTCAAGACAGGCTGAAGTAAAATCTTCTGTCTCTGCCAGGTCAAATCCGCCGTAGCAGACCGCTCCATGCAAATTTTCAACGTCATATACACGGTCGTTCTTACATATCGTCCTTACATCAAGAAAGCTCAACTCATCCACCATTGTGAACACGTTGAGCTGCTTATTTATGAAATTGTTTCTCTCGCTCGGAATGGTTTTTACTCGTTCCCATTCGTCTTTTAAGTCCTCAATATCGAGCAACGCTCCAAGTGAGGGATTCGCTTTGCCCCAACAGGTATAATCTTCAACGTCGTCATTTTCGTCTATTTCATCGATATAAACGAACATGCGATCTGCGGCGCGCTGAGCAATAGCTCCCGTGTCGTCGAGAATCTGACCGCCGAGAATATAAAAATCCATCAGTGGGCCATCAATAACCGTGCCAAGAGTTGTGATGTATATTATCAAGGGCTGTTTTCTCTTTTTAATTTTACCTTTGATAACGTTAATCAGCTTATAATCGCGGAATTCTTGTATTTCATCGAAAACGCCCATGTGCACATTTCGACCGTCAAGGTTTTTGCTGTCGGACGCGAGCGGCTGAAATTTGCTGTTCGTTTTATCATAAAACACGCCCTGCTTCGTAATACGAACGTGCTTAGACAAAGTCCGACTGTTTTTAACCTGCGCTGAGCACTCATTGAAAATAATCCTTGCTTGGTCTTTTGAATTTGCCAAGCAATAGACTTCAGCGCCGCGCTCACCGTCTTTCGTAAGAGCATACGCCGCATTCCCGGCTATCATGGTAGATTTGCCATTTCCTTGTCCAACGATTACGAGGGCTTCGCGGAATCTACGATATCCTGTTTTTCTGGATATCCAACCGTACATATTGGCTTCAACGAAATGCTGCCACGGGAGCAGTTCCATGCGCGTATACGTGCTCTTTGTCGGCGTCAGAAACCGCTCGATAAATTCTATCGGGCGGTATGCTCTTTCAATGCTGAATTCCCATGGATATGACGGGTCAACTGCCGATTTTTCAAGTTCGTCAATGAATCTCTGGCAGGCTTGCTTTCGGCGTTTCCCGGATATGATTTTCCCATTTACGACATCAGCTGCAAACTGAAATGCTTTAGACGACTGGATGATGCTTGCGACATGGAGCTCTTCGAGGTTTATCATGCCGCCTCACCCCCAATTAAAAAACATCGAATGCGTCGCCGTCGTCCTCGTTCTCATCTTTCAGCGGCTGAACTATATATCGCATCAGGAGCTGCGCTGTCCTATCCGCTGCTGCGGATGTCGCATTATAAGCGTTTACTGCCGGATTCACATAAATGTTTGCGCGGCCTTTGACATACTCCTTTTTCACGAGCATGCCATCTTTTTTTATGCTTTCCTGTAATTTTTGCAGATGGGAGATTAACTCCTGATACCTTTTGAACGCCGTGACAAACATGAAGCTATGCTCAACACCCTTTGCCGTGGCTCTCTCAAGAATCTCCCTTGCCTGAGCATTGAGGTCAACTTTTATCACCATGCTTTTTTCTTCTGCCGAGTTTTTTTCTTCTGTCATACTGAACCTCTTTCCAAAAAAATCTTACGCGCGATTGTTTGTGCAAGGTCACAAGGTCGCGCGGTTACTTGCGCTGATAACGTCAACTTTAAGGGGAGGGGGGTATAGTCTAATTCCGGCAGATACCAGCCGGCAGTGGATGCAATCTGTCATCAGCAGCGATACGGGCTATATCTTTATAATTCGTACACCAGATGGATGGTCGCGCTCGCGTACCTTGGTAAGCTCATGGCATGAGTAACAGCAGCTCGTAAGGTTGTCTATGTCAAGAGCAAACTCAGGGTAATCCTCAAGCGCTTTGATATGATGCACGGTTGTTGCAATTTTTGTGCAGTTTTTAGAAAGTCTGAGCTGACACTGATAATGATCGCGCTGAAGCACCACCAATCGAATACGTCTCCATGCTGGAGTGTGATAGAATCCATCCTCCTTGAGTGTCCGCTTGCCGGTGCTGCGACTATACTTCTTCATGCGATGCTCACCGCCCATCACTTTCCATACTTGTCGCGCCGCATAACACGCCGCCACTCAGAGAACTTATCTCGTGTGACCTCGCAGCGCTCGCATGCGCAACCACAGCGCTTGCGCGCTGCATGGCAGATGCAGACGGTTCTACCCTTATCAATCTTTACGAATACCTGAATAGTCTCCGTTGTTTTCACATCTGCCATGCTCCTCTCATATTTTCTTGTACACAACGGCGCGGCTGTACCCATTTACGCCCTTTGTCATCATGTCGAGGAATTCTTCTCGGGTGAAATCCGAAAGTCTGAATACCTCTTCCGGTTTCATGCCAAGCTGTTTACCAATTTCATCTACGGTTTTGCCGTCATCCAGCAACCTTTTCACAATGGCTTTCATAGGCTCAAGCAAATGCGTACCTCTTGCCCGGTTATGAGTGATCGTGCCATATATGTCATCACTCGCGTCATCGTGTTCGACAATGACAACCGGCACTTTGCCGCCGAGCTGCGTTTTGAGCGGCTCACGACCGGCAACGGTCCAGCGATGGAAGCCATCAATGATAGTGAAGTCTGGGCGCACTACGATAGGCAACGTCCATCCGTTCGTTTCGATTGATTGCATCAGCAGTTGAAGATTGTCCTCGGATACTTTATTGGGGTTATAATCATTCGCGTGCAGCCGGTCACGTTCTACCCATTGCAGCGATGCCAGAGGTGCGAACAAATCCATTTCTTTCATCTCTTCACCGCCTTATCAGAATTGTAGTCGATGAAGATGTTTGTCCAAAGGATTCTCAGCACCCGTGATTTGGGGTCGCCATAAAGAAGCCCCTCATACATCCGCTTATAGTGCTTTTCCTGTGCAATCCCATAGGTCTTGATAAACAAAGAGCGCCATCCATCAAGCTTTGCCTTGGTGTCTGGCGCTATTGTGTATTTGTCGGTATTGAGGAAGAGAATGTCCTTGCAAAGAGCGCGATAGTCTTTTTTCTGCCCATCCGATTCAAGCTCACGGCGCTTGCGGGATTGCCTGCGGAACATTTCACTGTCCCAGTAGAGCAGCACAAGGTAAGCATTCGGCTCTCGCTTTTCTATGCGCTGCCATAGCTCGTTATCGGTTTCTGCAATCCACCGCAAACCCTGTGTGCCGCAGTCTCCGAAGAACGCGCACAGGCGCAGGTTTCGTTTCTGCACGCCGGCCTCATACAGGCGAATATATATTTCTGGGAATTCAAGCTTGCGCTCCTTGATATAGAGCCACACATCATTGTCTTTCCAGTCGTAGATTGGATAGAATGAGCCACCCGGCGTTACCCTTGTAAGGTCAAGATTTGTGACGCTCTGCAACCGCGTCAACGATTCTGACGTTCGCAAGCCTATCATCTGCATACCATCGGAAAACGCTCTGCGGCAGAACGTTTGATAGTTCATTTCCCCGGGATAACGCAGGACCGGATGCTGCATGACAGCGAACGGTGGCGGCTGTCTGATCCAAGAATCTTCTTTTCCCGGCTCCCATGTTATCCAGCTTTCGGACGATGCCAGGCGGTCAAGCACAGATACCTGCTTCAGCGGGAGGCACAGCCATATAAACGGCACGCCGACCGCCATGAATTTCTTGCGCCATCGCAAAGCGGCATCGACCATAGATTTATACAGCCCCTCTTCATCAACAAAGATGACCGTCAGCTGCGCGCCGTTTATCTCCCCGGAGATTATAAGGTCAAGCGTAATGCTTGCCATGCAAAGACTGTCTTTCCCGCATGAAAAAGACAGATACACTTTACAGCCGGTATTGAAGAGATTTTTGATACGATTCTTCGCCGCATCGAGGACGCTGACGGTGCTTTCAAACTTTTTTACAGGCATATCTTCTCACCACATTTCGGGCAGATGATATATCTGCGTTGCAACGCCTCAGGCGCGTCGCTCGTGAGCGTTTCCGGCTCATGGTAGGTATTTATATGTTCCGCTGCACGCGCTGACGTGGGCGGCTCTTCGGGCTGATGCGCAATGCTGTCTTTGCGTGCCGGTGCAGGCGGCTTTTTGTCAGAGAGGCGTGTGATAGCCGACGCTTCAAAATCGCCATAGTCGAGGACAGCGTCATCAACATCATCGGCTGTCGCATTCATCATTGACAGGAGATCTTCATCCCACCCGGGAACGTCTATATCTCCGTCAAGGTCAAGGATGATTTCCTCGAATGCGCCAACATCTGTAATGCCAAGCTCATATACTCGGTTGTCGGCGAGCATGAGCTTTTTCTTCTGTGCGGAGGTCAGCCCGGAAACAATGTAACATTCGCATGTCTCCCGCCCCATAGCGCGAAGTGCAAGAAACAGGCCATTACCAGCTATGATCTCTCCGTGTTCGTCTATGACGATAGGCTTTATCTGGCCGAACATTTCAAGTGACCGCACATATTCTTTTATCTGCTTATCCGTATGCTTGCGCACATTCTTCGGGGCTTCGTGCAGGTCGGCGAGGCTCTTTGTTACGACTTGCATCATAGTGCCGCCTCCCGCATATCATGCCGTCTCTTTATAACCGCAGCAACAAGCATTGCAACGACAAGATATACCCGGCTCTCCGCCATGAGCGTCCAGACGCCCATCACACCGAGCGGGGCAACTGCTATCCAAAACAGAAGAGCAAACACATTTATTGCAAGGCCTACTTTCTGCCCGAATACAGCAAACTCTGAATAGATGAATGTTGACAGCGTCGATATTGCCAACGCAGATAATAGCACGGCTTTGCAGACGTTAAGCACCGGCGAGAACGTCGTAAATACCAGCGAGAACGCGAACAGAAGATATACGCCAAAACCGATACCACCATTTATGAAAGCCTGAGTCATGTCTGTTCTGCTGACGCCCTCATCATTGCCCTCGTTATAATCGAGCAGCTTATAAAAGTATGGATAAGTAAACGGTCCTGGGAGTAGCAAGAGTCCCTTGTACAAGCCCTGCATCAGATTTGCCGTCTCAAGCCCTTTGGAAAGACCATCAAAATTCCATCCGGCGATGTATAAGGATGAAAGCGACAGGACAACCACAAGGGCATAAATAATGTACATCCCGCCGTTGTCAGTCATGATATTTGCAATAATGCCGCGCCGGTACAATGCGATTATGAATCCAGTTGTGAAGGCATAGGTAATAACCATGCCTCCCACCATACCTACCGCAGTAGATGCCCATGCTTCATTCATTGCAGTCATGCACAGCCAAATTTGAAAGATGCTGAATAAGGCCAGAACAATGCGGCTGATACGCATCCGCATTATTTCCCGGACAGTCGGCAGCTTCCAAATAATCAGACCGAACACCATACAGGCAACAGTGTTGAATGCACACCAGATAAGCGCTGGAACTACGCCGAGCGTTTGAGCCAGCGTTGTGGAGTTCATGAGAGAGCCGGCACCGGCCCAAGAAGCAGCGATGCTCAGCGAATAATACTCAATGGGATTGGCTTTGAATTTCTCTTTGATTTGTGCAAACACAAGATTTCCTCCTTAAAGTTCATCAAACTATAAGGAGCGGGTCAGTTGCTGCCCTCCTTTGTGCCAAAAGTAAAACTCCCGACTTTCTCAGCGGTCTGGGCGAAGACCTCAAAAATCGGGAGTTCAGGCTATGATTAAGATTTTACAAGTGTCATAATAACACATTCATATTGAATTGTCACTGACACGTTTTTGACATCAGCTTTTCTTTATTCCGTCGATGCCGAAAATAAGTGCAGCTATGCGCTCGCTGGCAATGTCTATATCTCTGTAAATCGTCCGCTCAGTGACGAAGTTATCATTGGCCAACTCCTTGACAGTCATGGGCGGTTCTTTTATGTACAGGCCGTTGATTACCACCCAACGGCGCAGCTCCTCTGCGCTGCCTGACTGCGTGCAGTAGACTTCATAGAGATGGAGCATAGCGTCGATGTGCGATACTATCGTAACTGTCCGGGCGACGGATTGTTTTATGCTTTCGACAATAGCATCACTGTCCTGCCAGCGGTCAGACATGAGGTCGATAATGTCATAGGCGTCTTCGTCCACGTCCTGCGCATCATATATAGCATTCTCGGCGTGAGCCTTAAACATGCGGTAGTTTCGCAGCAGCAGCCGGGTGTTGCGAAGTCTCCGATCTGAGCGCTCATTCTTGGATTTGACCATCTCGGCCTCGAACTCTTTAAGAGCGGTTTTTGCGCCGACTTCGGCCGCCAGCCGAATGATATAATCTTTGCTCTTATCGCCCATCTTCGAGATTCACCAGCCTTTTCTTCCACATTCCTCTGGCGTCGCCAAGCTCAATATGCTTTGGCTCTTGAGCGGGGTTTACCATGCATATAGCGTTCATCAGCATGGTTTCATCCACGATGATGATATCCCGCTCTCGGTCATAAGCCAGCATGAGCGATACACGCTGCCATGAAAGCATATCGTAAAGCATTGTGCCGACATCTTTCTTCCTGCAATCTGAGCAACTGCGTATTTCAATTCCCAGTTCCGGCATCTTCACCAGCTCCTTTCAGTCGGCACTCCAAGCGCGCGAGTTTAACGTCGAACCATTGCATCACGCGATTGGAGTAGTCGTGCAGTATCTCCATCTGTCGCAGCATGATATACACGTCAGCTATCTCCTCAGCGATTGCGTCAATGTTGTCCGCACCACGAGCATGCTTGCAAAGCTCCTTTGTCAGCTCGGACATTTCTTCCATGACCATCAGTGTCTGCGCTTCCGCTCCATAGGTTTTAAGAGCAGCGGATAATATTTCTCTGGGTATCATTGGTTGACCTCCTCATTCATAGGCTTTTTCTCCGTAGCTGCAAAAATCGTCGGGGTTTGTGGCTGTCAAGCCCACTTCATGCCCAGCAAGCACTTGAGCGTTTTTCGCACACATATCTCGTTTCAGAAATATTCTGTGATGCTTACAGCCCTTACACCGCACGACCTCCACGAGCTGGCCACACTCGACTTTTTTCAAGAGGCTGATAAACTCATTCGTTGCGTACATTCTGCCTTTAGCGGCTTCATGCGCCATGTCAGCCATCGGGCATGGTTCTACACAATTTGTACACTTTTCATCCTGCATTGTCAGGCCTCCTATTCCATGCTTCGACTGCCAATAAACGTTCATCCAGTGTTATTTCTATTTCGCCGTTACCGTTAAGCTGAAACTCAATGCCATAATTTGTTTTTGACGTAGTAATGTCGCATTTTGTGCAGTATACGCCAAAGGAATACCCCCTTGTAATCCCACGCTCCATGTGGGTTTTTACTAAAAATTGGGCTTTCCCACCGCAGAATGGGCAAGGTTTAAGCTTCTCCATCTGTTTTACCGTCCTTTCTGAACATTACCAGCCTAATCACATCATAAACGTGGATTTCAGTGTTCTCAAATGGGAATCTTCCACAGTTCGGGCAGTGGATTGTGTCTGACCTTTCTTCTTCGGAAAGCTCATACCCAGTCCAGTTTTGCGCAGTGTCGATTACTACCGCGTTTTCCTCTTCCTCGCGGAATGCAACGTCAACGAGTCTGTCGCTGCCATCGTAGTTGAACATATCGACACTTAATGCACCTAACTCATGGCCGCATTTTTCACACTTCATTTTCGACACCGTCCATTCTCGCGCCGCAGTTGGGGCAGTAGTTGCTTTTTACACCTGTTTTTCTCCGGCATTTGTAATTGTGGCAGATGTAAAATCTGCCATCACGCCATTTCGGCTCGCCCCATTCATCCACCCCCATAAATTGCGAACAAGCGTATTCTTCCCAATAGCTATGCAACACTGGCGCAACATCAGCATCTGGAATGTTCTCAACAAACAAAGTCGCTGCATCCAGATCCCACCCCGACTTTATTAGTTCTGCATGGACATCACCAGCGTATTTGGCACGCTTTATCAACCTAATAGCAGCCATAGTCAGTACCCCCAATCCAATGCTGCGCGTTTATTGGCGGCTCGTTCGGCGGCGGTGTCAAGCGGGACGATGACATCCGGATTAAGGATCAGGATACAGTCACAATCCCATCCATACATCACCCAATATAGCTGCCTATCAGTAGAAAGCTTGAGTTCGATAGCGTCAATGCCTGCATGCAAAATCCTTTCAAAGTCAAAGGTTCTTGTGCTTGGGTATTTGATATCCGGAAAAGGCCAAGGTAGGCTCGGCAGACCCAGCGCCTTTGATTCGCTGTCAATGCAGTATACAACGGCGTCAGGCGTCAGAGTAAAGCGAAATGAGTTTTCTTCGGAACACACTCTATAGTGGCTTTCTGCATTCCATCTTTTCCAACCATAATCGGCATTTATAGGGCTTGCCCATAACCCTCCGTGCGGCTTATTCCACCAATTTCGTATAGGTTCAAATTTGCTTATATCAAACTGCTTTGAACCGTAATGAATATACACCTGATTGCCCCCGCTCATTTCAGTGCCGGCACAGGACATATATTCACGCATTTACTTCACCTCTTTCGTTCATGGTTGTTATGTGCGTCGGCGAACATTCCCAACTGCTGCGGTAAAGATTCTTTGATTGAGATAACTTTTGTATCTCCGAAGCGCTCCAAATCTTGAGCAATCTGCTCTTTTACGCCGATTGCTTGACCAGCAGGTGCATCAACATGAATCGTGATTATCAGCACCGTTGTTATCCTCCAACTCCACATAGCGCTGGCTTTGCGGCGCGGGTTTCCCTGATGCGCATAGCTCCTGCAAAGCTCGGGCGAAATCCTCCATGCTGGCAGAAACTCGAAATAGCGCATCTTGAAATTCTTCGAGTCCTTCTACGACGAATTTTATTTTTGGCCGAATGTATTTTGCTGCCGCTGAATAAGAGCCTTGGATTTGGAGTGCGCGCTGTGCAACTGCGTTTGCTTCATTTCGGCTGAATCCGCGAGACATAAGCAACTTAACGTACCTTTTTCGTGTCATGCCCGCGCCTCCCGCTCCGCAGCTTCAAGATTTAGTGCAGCCTGCCTGAAATAGCTCTCCTTCAGCTCTATCCCTACATGGCGCCGCCCCATCTTGAGTGCCTGGTATCCTGTTGAGCCGATACCGTCAAACGGGTCGAGGACTATTTCATGCTCTTTGCTCCACAGCTCAACGCATCTTTCAATGACCGGAAGCTGCAAGGGGCAGATGTGCTTTTCATCCTTTTCTGTTCTGGCGCTCTTGCGCTGGAGAGTCGCGCTCTGATTGATGTCCCACCACACAGGAGCGGGATACTCATCCCAAACCGGGGACGCGACCTGCTGCCAATGGTCAACAGAATAATTCTCGTGCGTATGCTCCAGAGGCTCAGGATTCATCCCCGGCTTTCTGAATGTGACTATGTAATCGGGGATGCCCATTCTGCTCATTGCGCTGTCCTTGCGAATCTGTTTATGCAGGAGGCCGAGAGCCTTTGTGCGCTGCATTTCTACAACGGGATTTTTCCATATGCACACTTCGCTGTGAAAGATAAAACCGCAAGTCTGCATCCATCGAATCACATCGCCTCGGAAATCTTTCACCCCGATAAAACCATCCCGCTCTTTCATAGCGGGAAGATTCATGCAGTGGATAGACACCAAGCGGCCGGGCATCATCACTCTGTACCATTCCTTGCCGAGGTACTGATAATGTTCTGCAAATTCGCCATAGTTTCTGCTGTTTCCGAGGTCTCTTTCGCTATTTGAGTAAGTGTACAGCGACGCAAACGGGATAGATGTAATCGAATAGTGAATGCTGGCGGTCGGTATGCCGACAAGGATCTCACATGAATCGCCGTTGTACAGCACCCAGTTTTCACCGCTTTTCTGGCCTAATACTTTCATGCTGCGTATCCTCCTTCAATGAGCCATGATGGAGTTGTCATATCAACCGTTGGCTCGTATAAGTCTGTCATTCTGACAGTGGCCTTTATATCTGCTGCCAGAATGTCTTTTGTGTGTTTGACCATTTCGGCAATCATGGCCTTGCACTGTTCATCTTTGCGGATGATGTTCTCTTTTACAGCTCCTTCCGCCTGAGAAATGACAATATAGACATTTACGGGCTGCTTCTGCCCGAATCTCCAGCACCGGCGAATTGCCTGATACAGCATTTCATAGCTGTCGGAAAGGCCGACAAAAATCATGTTGTGACACTTCTGCCAATTCAGACCGAATCCGGCAATGCTGGGCTTGGTGACAAGCCGACGTATCAAGCCCTCCGTAAAGGCAGTGAGGCGCACATCTTTTCTGTCGGAGCTGTCAGAACCTCGTACTTCACGCGCGCCATACACGATGCTGCACAGCTTATCGGCCTCGTCATTCAGATCGCACCACATAAGCCATTGCGCGTTCGGCTCTTTTTCAACGAGCCTCGCGGCAGCGGCACATCTGGAATCAAGACTTTTTCTGCGCGCCTCCCTGCGCTCCGATAGTGTAGCTGCGAACGGCAGGTCCGACGGCACTTCGACATACTGAATATTCAGCTCCGGGAGCACATATTGTGACCCGTCATAGCCGAGATCTGCCGGAGTAGTGAGAACCACGGCCCAGCTTGCAAGCCATTCCCAGAAATCATTCTGCGCATGGCCTTTCAACCGCCATTTGCTTGTTTCCCCGCCGTCGTGTACAAAAAAGGTTGCCAACATTTCAGAGCGTGTCATCACGCCCAAAAACTCTGCCTGATTGCCGATCTCCATATAATCATTCGGGGCTGGCGTCGCCGTGCAGGACAGCTTGAAGGCTGTCCCTTTGCACGACTCAATAATCTGTGTGCGCAGTTCTCCGCTGTAATTCTTCAGGATTGAACTTTCATCGAGAACAACTCCGCCGAACGTCGAGAGGTTGAAATGCTCGATCATTTCATAATTCGATATGTTTATACCGGGCTTTACATCTTTCTGGCTGCGGCAGATGTTGACCTCATATCCGAACTTGAGTCCTTCTTTCTTTGTCTGCCGGGAAACGGCCAGCGGTGCAAGAATCACGGTCGGCATTCCTGTGTACTCGGAAACGATGCTGCACCATTCCAGCTGCTGTATTGTCTTGCCAAGACCGCAGTCTTCAAAAAGCGCCGCTTTGCCTTTTTTCAGCGCCCATGAAACGATGTCTTTCTGCCAGTCAAACAAATTGTGGTTCATTTCGGCTTTCTGAAAGGTGAAACCACAGCAGGGAATCGTCTGCGCTTTGCGTTCAAGAAACTCTTTATACTCCATCGACATCACCGACAGTATCCTTGAGCTTTTCCCGAATAGCGTCATCGAAGTCGTTATCATCTTTCTCGTCAAGCTCGTTGCTTTCCATAGCCGGGGTATCGTCGTTGCAATACAGCTCGAAAATGTCAGCGCAGCCAGTCCGCATAAGCGTTTCTTCGTCGGATACCTCATATCCAAGCGCTTCAAGCAACTCATATATGCTTGTGAGCATTTCGTTTTCTTTATGCCCATAGGCAAACTTGCCGTCTTTCCAGTTGCGGCACCAATAGCCCTTGCCTCGTCCGTCAGCAGCGGAATATATCATGCAAAGAATGAGCTTTTCAGGCATAGCCTCTGACGCGCTCACAAATCCAGTTTCATCTTCAAGGGAGAATTCGTCATCCGTGTAGTCTCCCTCTATCTTCACATTGAGGCACGATGCGCAAAGCTTTGCGTCAATTTTCGGATGGGTATATCCGCCGCTGGACATCAGCCAAAGCACTTTCATTGCAAAGGAGCTGATTTCCTTCATGTGCTTCTTGCAGACTGCGTTGCTCAGACCTTTTACAAACTCGGAACGGAGCTCGAAGTGCGCGCTTGTAATGCTCTCAAACCCATATCCGATCTGTTCACTCTGGCGGCGCTCTTCCTCGCGCTTTGCACGCTCTGCGTCCTCACGGGCATCATCTTTGTCGCGGTAGATGTCTATCTGCATACTGCTGACTGTGTAATAATATTTGACTTTGTCAGCGTCATCCGGGATTTTGACCTCGGCAGACAGATTCCACCTGCCATAATTGCAGATGTATTTGTGCGTAGAAATCTCACAATTTGCATTTTCAACAGCAAAGGTCTTTATAACATTGAGCCATTCATCACGGCGTTCAAGATACCGCTGTTCAGCCAGAGCCTTTTTGAGTTCATTCTGAAAATTCGGCGTTCCTATGGTATCGAGCACCTGATTCTTGGTGTCTGTATTTTTGACCTTGTCGAGGGCGGCATAGTCTTCCAGCGTCGCGCCGCGGCTCTCAGCTCGCTTAAATTTATCCTTGTCCAAGTCAAGCAGCTTCACGCGGCGGCGCACAGTGGACTGTGAAAAGCCGGATTTTTCTGCGATAGTCTCAACCGTCTCGCCGAGATCAAGCATCATCTGAAAGCCCTGCGCTTCTTCATAGACGGTCAAATCTGAGCGCTGCATGTTCTCTACCAGCATTGTCTGAATCTGCTCTTTCTCGGTCATTTCCATAACGACACAGGGCAGTTTACTCAGCCCGGCGAGCTTTGCGGCAGCTAAACGGCGATGGCCGATGATTACGGTATAACCCTGCTGACAAGACTCAGCGGTAAGCTCACTTGTGGCCATACGGGGAACAACGGTCAGATTCTGAAGAACGCCGTTCTGCTTAATGCTGTCTGCAAGCTCCGTCAGATCTCCAAGTTCCCTGCGGGGGTTATCGGGATGAGGGAAAAGTTCGTCTATGCTCAGATACACCATCTGACTGTTTGTCGTATTTTCAAACATATTTATCCTCCAAATAGTTTTTTCCGAATTCTCTGCGGAAGTCCTCTATCGTCCAGCCGAAGCGTTCCATTGCTATCTGCTGCCCATATTGCCGAAGTTCCCGCATTGTATCGGCGTTTCTGTGTACGGCATACTTGCCGAATATGTGGCAACTATCATGGCAGAGCATTACAACAAGCCCGTATTTTTCGGATTTGTCTCTATATGCGCCGCCGAATATGTGATGCCTGTCAAGTGGGTCTTGCGCGCCGTTTCGTCCGCAAAGCCAGCAGTATCCTTTTTCACTCATCGCTGCTTATGCCGACGTGCTTACGCATGAGACCGTCTTCACCTTTTATGAGGGGGAGCGCCTTGCGGCGCTCTGCCTCCTTTTCCTCGAATCCGCAGCGGCGGCATCTTGGCATATTGCCTTTGCCGAATCCGCAGCCATTCATGGTGCAGATATAAACATATTTGTCATCCAATAGATTCTCCCCTCCATTCAGGGCGGCAGTCCTGGCCGCTGCGAGAGCAGTCAGCATCGCGGAATTTGCATACTTTACAGCCCTGCACAGGATTTTTCAGCGCAAAAGCGAGGTCGGTTCTCAGCTTTTCGTTCTGCCGTCTGAGCTTGGCTATCTCTATATCCTTGCCGGTCATACCTCTTCACCCTCCTCGTCCTCATAGAGTTCATCAAAAATGGAAGTCTGATCGCTGCCGATGGGAATCATGGCGAATGTGCCAGAATTTCTATCCCATACAAGCTCGAAATCTGGACCGCCGAGGAATCCGCTCTTTTCGGCCTTGAGCTGCATTGCCGCCGTGATTTTGTGCTTGAACATCGGCATGATGATTTCGCGCTCATCCTCACTGTCGGGTGCTCTGAGATTGGGATTACCGCCAGTCTGGAGACTTATCTCGAACTTGGCCGTAATGGACGCATTCTCAACATCTTTCTGCTGCATGGTGTTGAGGGTGCTGTTGAGGAGCTGCTTAAAATCAGCCTTGAATGCATTGAAAGCCTCACTCTCAAGGGAAAGTTCTACTGCGTTGCTCATTATCATTTTCCTTTCGTAGTTGATTAAATTTACTTTTCTCTGCGCGCCGGGCGAATGACTATTTCTACTCGCGGATTGTCTGAGTAGAATTTGCGCGTTACTGCATCAACGACCTGCGCATCATCGTGATATGCGACGCCATTAAGGGCATCGGCAACGATTTTCCCGATGTTATCCCAGTCCGGCTTTTTTGTCGGTCTGGTTTCTTTGCGCAGCTTTTTCAAACGCGCTGAAACGGTATCTGACGCTGGAATGCCGATGTACGCCAATATGCGCATTTCCAGCGGCTCACCGGCCGAGAATTTGAGATTGCCATATTCAGCCTTGTATGTATCAGCAATCAGCTTTTCATAATTCTCGGTTTTCGCCGGCGTGTAGATGGTTTTGCTCTTGCTGCTGTATCGCGGGCGTTCTTTACCTTTTGGCTCTCCGGGTATCGTGATATGGATGTTCATCCCCGATGTCCTCCGCCGCAAATGCCGCCTATAAGCATAAGCGTTGCAATCAGAAATTGCCGAATGCCATCGCCTATGGAGATATGGCCGCCCATCATCCCGGTTATGGCGCCTATTGCAAAGCCCGCGCCGAGGAATGCCGTGATCGCACAGATTTTGTTTTTTTGCTCTATCGACATCGCTACTCCTTTCTTGCGGCCGGCAGCGCACTTGACGATTTGCCGCTCAGCGCGTCGCCGCTGTGCATGGCTTCTTTCAGGCAGGTCTCGAACTGAGCCCAATTCCATATCGATTTTGATTCTCCTGCATGATCGTAGGTGGTTATGAGCTTTGACACACCGCCCATAAGGTCGATTGCTCTTTTGAGCGGGTCGCCGGGAGCAAGCCGCGCATAGTACACGTCTAAGCCCTCTATGTAATCAGCCGTGCGCAAGTCGTTGATATACCGATTCACAGTTAAATCAAAAGCTTTTGCTGCGGCCTTGGCCTGCGTCCTGAATTCGGCAATCGTCGGCGGAAATTTGCACTCCCGGCAAACACGGGCAAGAGCTTGCTGCCCTGTCCAAAAGTCCACATCTGCCAGGCAGGAAGCCCAAAGCTCAATCGTGGGCTTGAGCGTCTCTATGCCGCCCTTGAACATTTCGGCATTCGGATAGGCTAATTTCATGACAGCGAAAATCTCTGTCATTTCCTTTTTTGTCATATATCATCCTCCCTGTCGAAAAGCTCGTGCAGCTCTTTCAGGTCATCCATTGCAGAGCGGCTTTGCGGCCAATAGATATCCCGCTCGCTGACTGGATAAATATCCTGCCAGCAGTGGGATATGCTCCTCTCTAAAGCAGGTATCCAATCTTCAGGGTGAAATTCCTTTCTGAGCTTGTTGATGAGCATAGTTTTTGCCCGGTCGGTCAGCGGCTTCTTGATTTTATTGCGCATTTTTTCAAAATCACGGAGTGCGGAAAGCAACTCGCTGTCCTCGGCCGCGAAAACAGAAAAAGCGTCAGCTTTTTTCTCTTTCTTATTTCTGTTCTCTATACCTCTGATATCTAAACTCTTATCTCTATTCTCTTTATCTCTATTATCTGTGGACACAGTTTCAGCCTCATCGTCAGACACATCCGGGGACACGTTGTGTCCATCTGGCAGAGCTGGTGCAGCTGTCCCTTTGGCTCGTAAACGCCTATTTTTCTCAGCATAGTCAGTTTCGCTGCCAACCAGATTTTTATGATCTGCAAGAACCAGCGTTCCGTCCACATCCTCATATATGAGGCCGAACGCCTTATAGAGATTAAGAGCAATACGGATGGTATCAGCGGAAAACCACTTGCAATCACGCCTGATTTTCTCAATATCGAACGGGATAATGACCTCGCCGATTTGTCTGGATAGCCTACCATCCGTATTGATGGTCTTAAGGCAGAGCATTTGATAGAGAACAACATAGTTTGCACCGTCTGGCTGCCCCATGAAGTAGTCGATCGTGTCCGAAGTCATAAACGACTCTTTGAGCTTCATCCAGTAGTATCTTTTACCTGTTGCCACGTTTTGCTCTCCTGCAATCAGAACGGGAGTTCTTCATCGCCGTCGTCCATTTCTACGAAGCGTGACTGCTCATATGCCGGGGCTGAATGACTCTGCTGCGGGGCGCTCTGGGATGCAGCAGGATTGTCCTTCTTGCTTCCACCGAAGTATATGTTGTCAACAATGACCTCGGCGCTGCGGCGCTTGCCGCCCTCGCGGTCCGTCCAGTCTCGGAGCTGAAGCCGCCCGGAGACGGCTGCCATGCTTCCCTTGGCGAAATACTTGCTGATGAATTCGGCCGTAGAACGCCACGCCACACAATCAATGAAATCGGTCTGCTTCTCGCCGCCGTCTTTTCCTGAAAAGTCTCGGTCAACAGCAAGTGTGAAAGACACGACCGGAAGCTGTGACTGCGTATACCGCAAATCTGGGTCTCGCGTCAGCCTTCCCATGATGACGATATGGTTAAGCATCCTCGGTCTCCTCTTTGTACTCATAGCCAAAGGACTTGCAAACAGCGCAGACAATCGTGCGGTCTGCACCGTATCTGCCGATAGACTGCCCGATTAGGTCAATGCCGCTTCTTGCAACAACGAGCTTGTTGTACTCTTCGAGAGGTATAGTGACGAACTGTTCAGAGTTTTCCATGTCGATAGTCTCCTTTGAATTCTTTGTTTATGATTTCGATTGCCTTGCGGCACTGTGATACATCGAACATCCCGATATGCGTCTTTTCAGGCGGAATGCCCATTTCCTGAGCAAGCCACACATACGCTGCATTCCGGTGCCCTTTGAAACATCCATACCGCCAAAGCGGATCAAATACTGCGTGAGCGGCTTTCTTCCAGTATCGAAGCTCCGCATTTGCAAGCCGCCCGAGTGGCTTCGTGGTTCCTTTGTGGCATCCAACATAGGCGTTGCAACAACCACAGTAATAGATTTTCCCGTGACTGCGGCCATAGACGATTTTGCTGTCACACAGCTTTGCGGGTCTGCCGCAGTAATCACAAATTACTTTTTTAATAGCTGTTCCACCTCGCTCTTTCTTCTGGTGTGTCAGTATCGATGCCGAGTTCTTTTGCCTCTTCGACGGCTCCATCTATGAGACGCGCCATTTCTTTAGAGTCCATATCAGCGCTATGCTTATAGACAAGATAGCAGTTAAAGCTTTTCCCGTTTTCCTCTATGGTCTGGTACAGCTTTGTATATGGATAGATAAAACTGACATCAACGCCTGAGGGCAGTTTGAATCCTATGATTTTGCCATCATCGTCTCTGGCGAGAGAGCCATAATCCACAACGAGCGACCGCTTCACTTCTTCATCAGAAATGCCTCGAGCTTCAGCAATGGCATTCACCAGCACATGAAAATATGCGTTCGCGTCTTTGCTACGCTTCCTGCGCCATTTTTTGATGCTGATTTCAAGCTCGGCTTCTTTGAGGGCTTCATAGCCCTCGCGGAAGTCGCTTTCTATTTCGAGTGTAATGCGCTGTTTGCGGTTATAGCCGGTTGAGAAATCAATAAGTCGGCCTTTCATTTTGCTGCCCATTTCTGCTTGTACAACGGCAGCAGCCCCATCGCTTCAATGGAAACGATGAATTCCTCTATAATCTCTGATATGGGTCTACACGCCTCTGGGCGGTACTTTTCGATATAGAGGTCCTGACCGTCACTCACAAGATACTGAAACTCATAGGCTTCCGGGACTATGTAGAAGTAGGCCGGGTGCTGCGCGCTGTCAAAATATCCTCCGGCAAGCTCAAGCGAACCAAAGCTCTTGGATTTCTTCTTGACATCGTATATAACGCCAGCTTTAAGGCCGTCGAGAATGCCGTATACGAGGAAGTCCATGCCGTGGACATTGATATCTCGCTGTGCTTTGACCTGTGTCTGTGCGCCGCGGAGTATCGTTGCAACGGCCTGAATACCAGTTTCCCATTTTGCATGAGGCTGACGAGCCATACCCGCTGCGGCCTTATAAACTTCGTTCTCAAAGTCTATGCCCTCCTGCATTGCGTCTGTCGGCGCTACCGGCTCTCGGTTCAGTGTGTGCATGAAGTCAGCCATTGCGTCATCCTCCAACCCATCCCAGCAGTTATAGACATACGCCCATGAGGACAGCAGCGTTTGAGTTACAAGGTATCGAGCCATGACTTACGCCTCCTTGGGAACATAGCCTCCAGATTTGGTGTACTTAAGGCCGAGTTCATCAGTCCTGGCTTTGAGCATGGCGCGAGCTTCTTTCTCAGAAGTCAGAACGTGCTCAAGCGCAGGTATACTTGAGACGGCTGCATTGGCCGTTTCCGCATCGACGATGTTCTCAATAATGTCCTGCACCTGGATCATCGTCTTGTCGTACTGCTCCCGGATAGGGGCAAACGCTTCATTTTCGGCCTCGATATTCGCCTTTGCCTTGTCAAATATCCGCGTCAGAAAATCATTGCTGTCAGCGTCGCCGAGATTGGGGATTGTGTACTTGCCGTTTATCCCGTGACATCCCTTAGCGAAGAACTCCTGCTCAGGAGAAAAGCAGATAACACGCTGATCTCCTATCATCTGCACGTAGCCGCCGAAATCGCAGGGCGTCCAGACTATGTTTTTCGCTGCGCCCTCGCACATAAGCCGCTGCTGTGCGTTGCCGTCCTTGTCCTGCTGCTCCTGAGAGTGAAATACATAGATGATGTTCTTGTTCATCACGTCTTTCACCATGGATGTAAAGCGGCTGAATTCGGACTTCACCGCGCCAAATCCCTTGAGGGAGATAGCGCCGTTCTTCTGCCGATTGACGGTGGGATTTGTCCTCATGGCCCAATCCTGCAAAAAGGTCACGAAGCTGCCGCCAGTGTCAATAATGAGCGTCTGGCAGTCGGAGACCTCCGGGGATTTGATGTCGGTGAGGACTTCCTCATAGTTGTCACAGAAGATGGCGGTTTTGCGGTGCTGCGCCTTGACGCGGCTCATGCCGCGGTCAAAATCGATGATGATAGGGTCAGGTGCCGATAAGGCCAGAGTGGTTTTTCCGACGCCCGGCGCTCCGTACAGCAGCATAGAGAACTTCTTGTCGGAAAATGTCATTTCTTCGGGCTTTTTAATCATTGGTGTTACCTCCATTTTTTCTCGTCGTCTCCCCGAGCGCAGCAAGCCACTCGGAGCTAAGCTTTTCAATATCTTTGAGCAGGGCGTCAACACGCTCAGCCTCGGTCATGTCAGCCATGCGGACGGCATCATTGACCATCATTTCAATCTGCGCCTCAGATTCTCCGCCGTTCCTGAAAGCTCTTTTTACGCCGCCAATAGCATCCGCGAGATCCTGAAATAACTCATCAGGAGTACCGACAATCTGTATTGAGCCCCTGTAAACGTTAATCATTTGCGTGTTCTCCCTTCGTCCTTGTTATCACAACAGAAATTACCTCATGGCAGAAATAGCCGAAGTTTCCTTTGCTCCCTGCCATTTGGGTCTTGTCGAACTGCTCTTCGGAGTAGACTGAGCTGCAATTCAGCAGCCCATCGGTTTTGTCGGGATGCACCGCTCTGAATGCCGCACACGCGACATTCCTGTTTGGGGCTACAACTTCCGTCCAACCTCCGAAATAGGGCTGTCCGCTTGTGCCGTAGGTAAAATAAAATTTCGCCATTATCTCTTCCTTTCCGGTCGTGTGTCGAACCAAGCATCATACTCCATCCATCCGGCATCATACGGTTCATCGTCACTCAACAGAACGGCTACGAATGCACGATTTTTTATGAGCGTCCAGCCGGCAACGACCACAAACAGGACAACCGCCGCAAGCGTGATTTGCCCTTTGAGACTCATATTGCCGATGGTCTTAACAAGCCATGGCAAATGCCTGTTTATCCAGTCACAAATCATCGTCATCCTCCTCAGATTCATCGTCTGTATAGTCCGGGTCTATCCAAGGGGGATAGCCCGTTCGTTCAATGGAACGAATAATGGGGTCGTCAGGTATTTCCATACTTGGCCTCCATCTTCTCAATGAAGCTGTCTACCTGCGCCGTTACCCAGTCCTGCGTTGTTTCGTAGCCTTCCATGCGTATGTACCGTTGCAACAACAGGTACTTCTCATCTGGAAGCCTACCGGCCACGCGGCAGGTAAATAGATGGTCCTGCTTTTTGCGCTGCCTGCGCGGCTTGTCTTCTTGCGCCTTTTTATCCTGCTGCGCCTCCGGTGCAGGGATGTTCAGCAAACTACGCAGGACAACATAACCGTGAGGATGCAAAACGCATCCATACTTGTTTGGGCTCGCGCACTTTGAGAGCACCGGTTTATCCAGAGACGGGAAATACTTACTCAGGAGTATCGTCGCCTCTTTTGTGCTCAGGCCGACCGCAGCAAGCGCCGCGTTCAGGTCGTTGCGATTGACAGCGCTCTCAAATGTTGCTACAATATCTTCCGGGTTTAATGCCTTGGGGTCGTTGTGTGCCAGCACAGCGGCCTCTTCTTTTTTCGCCATCATAATGGCCCTCCTTTCTTGCTTTGCTCAGCTTTCCATTGCTGGAACTCGGCCTCGTTTTCAGGATTATCAAAAAATTCTTGCATGGCTGCAAAAAACAGTCCTGCCAATCTAAGATGTTGGCTTTCAGGCACGAGGTCGAGATTAATTTTTACATCCTGATTGCCCATTCGCATCGCCTCCTTTCTCAAATAAGTTCATTAACAATGAACTTATTTCGCAAAAAAATATGCAGGAATATCGCTGCCCGGTATTCCGAGAAGTGTACATGCAAGCTCTATCTCGGGCTGCTTCCAATACACTTTATTGTTGAGCTTCAAAGAAAGCGTCCTCTCTGACAGCTTCATCGCCTTAGCAAACGGGGCAACCTTGCCATAAACCTCAACAATTTTACCTCTGAGCTTCGAATAATCGTAGATCATGGGTTTCCTCCTTTCTGTCGTTGAGTTCATGCTTAATGAACTTTTCGCTTTTATATTAATCCACGCTGCATTGAATGTCAATACGAATAATTCATAAATTTAGAACTTTCGTTCTTTTTCGCTTGAACTTTTATTCAAGCTCGTATATAATAGGGGCAACTGAACGGAGGATAATTCATGGAAACCAGACCTTACACGACAAGCGATAGGCTTAAACAGCTTATGAAAGAACGCAACATGAAGCAGGTGGATGTTCTCGAACTTATAGAGCCATTCTGCAAAGCCTATAATGTTCATTTTGGCAAAAGCACGATAAGTCAGTACGTTTCTGGGAAAACTGAGCCGGGGCAAGACAAACTTTCAATTTTGGGGCTTGCATTCAATGTAAATGAAGCTTGGCTGATGGGGTATGCAGTACCAAGAGAAAGAAAAATACCCACCTCGGAAAACCGAGATGGGCTTGATGCGGAAATGATGACATTATTTGCGTTGCTTACAGACCAAGAGAAAAAAATAATCATTGCGCAGACAAAAGGCGTTTTATCAAGTCGATAACCGCCTGACGATTTGCCGCCGTCAAATGTTGAAATAGTCCCGCGGCAAAAAGCATATCTAATTCTAATTCTGACTCATTCATATCGCAGCTCCCTTAACTTTTTTATGCGGTGCTGCCGGCAGTAAGTGTAACAATAATAGCAGATTTATTACAAACTGAATAGCATTCGGAAGATTATTACGCGAACAGTTAGGAGGGTGTTTCATGCCTATATGTGAGAAGTGCGGCAAAAGAATTTCGGCCGCAGAAATATCCAAGCAAGGACTATGTCAAGCGTGTGCAAGAGCGGCAGATCATATTTACGTTGGCGAGGAAGCTGTACGTGTTTCGCGTGGAGAAAGTGCGGGGGCATATGCCACGCACACGAGTAAAATCCCGTCCGGAGATTTGCCCGAGCTTCCCTGCATTACGCCGAAAGCACTAAAGTTGACAAGCAGCAGTTTGATTTTTATCGAAAAGAAAAAGAACACGACTATACCTATTCAAAGCATCGCATCTTTCTCAAACAAAAAACCTTCGTTCATGTCAAACGGAATGATAACCATCAAGCTCAAGAAAGGGAGCGATTCTTTCGTTGATATTGGTGGCTTTGGTGTGGGGTTCGGCAGTGAAATGACCGCAGTCTACAAGCCTGAATACGCAGAACTCGCAGGAATCTACGAAAAGCAGGTTGCCAACTGGAACAGTAATCCCGCTCCGGCTTGCCAGCCCGATATAGCGGTTCCAACAATAAATGATTTGCGCGCCCTCAAGCAGCTCGTTGATGAAGGTGTGCTTACCGAAGAAGAATTTACAGCCAAAAAGAAGCAGTTGCTCGGCATCTGAGCAAGGAGGCTATATGGCTTCGCAGAAGTATAAAAAGAAGTCAGACAATTTGATAATCACCGGTGTAATATACGCGCGGTATTCTTCTCACAGCCAAAAAGAAGAAAGTATAGAACAGCAGATAGAGGAATGCACAGCCTTTGCCGTGACCACCGGCATTTCTGTTGTTGGCATATACGCAGACAAAGCCATTTCTGGCCGTACTGACCGGCGCAATGAGTTTCAGCGGCTTATGCGCGATGCTGAAAAACGCAAGTTCGATGTTGTGATTGCCTATAAGTCTAACCGAATTTCCCGTAATATGCTGAATGCATTGCAATATGAATCCCGGCTCGATAGCTTTGGCATAAAAACGCTCTATGCCAAAGAAGAGTTTGGGAACACAGCGGCAGGCCGCTTTGCTTTGCGAACAATGATGAACGTCAATCAGTTTTATTCTGAGAACATGGCCGAGGATATCAGGCGAGGGCTGAAAGACAATGCCGCCGAGTGCAAGGTGAACGGTTCTCTCCCGTATGGTTATAAAAAAGGCGAGGATGGCAAATATGCCATTGACGAGCCGCGCGCCGCAATAGTGCGGGAGATCTTTTCCAAAGTTGTGGATGATGTTCCCTATGCTGATATTATTCGCAGTCTCAACGACAGAGGGATTCTAACAAAAACACGTAAGCCTTTCAACAAAAACTCGTTTAATCGTATGCTGAGGAACGAAAGATACATCGGAATATATGAGCATTCTGGTGTACGAGTCGTTGGCGGTGTTCCCGCGATAATAAGTGAGGAGGTTTTTTACGCTGTGCAACGTAAGCTTCAGGAAGGGCTAAATAGCGAGGGCGCAAAGCGCAAATCTAATTCTGATTATCTGCTTACCGGCAAGCTATATTGTGGGGAATGCGGCTCTCCCATGGTCGGGTATGCTGGGACGAGTCGGAACGGAACTCTTCACTACTATTACACCTGTAAAAGCCGCGGGAATGACGGCTGCACAAAGCATAATGTCCGTAGGGATTTTATAGAGCAGTTCGTCGTGGATCTGACGCGCGCCTGCCTGTCGCGGGCAGATGTGACAGACTGGCTTGTTTCTGGATATATTGAGCTGAAAAAGCAAGCGCAGGAAACATCGGATGTGCCGGTGATGGAGGAAGAGCTTTCATCCCGGAAAAAGGCGCTGGATAATATCATGAAAGCAATAGAAGCCGGCATATTCAATGAGACAACATCTGCAAGAATGCAAGAGCTGGAAACGGAAATACACGACCTTGAAAGAAGCATTGCTCTCGGAAAGGCCATGTTTGAAGAGCCGGTCGATGGTGAACGTATGCGGTTCTATTTAGAAAAGCTGCGTAATGGTACGCCTGACAACCAAGCTTATCGCAAGGAACTGCTCCGAACTATGGTAAAGGCCATCAGGCTATGGGATGACCGGATAGAGATTGAGTACAACTTCACCGGCACTGATGGAGACGGCAATAATTATCGTGTTGTCACAGAGTTTCTGAAAGGGGATAGCGGCTCTGCCTCTGGTGTTCATACAGAGCCTCCACAGCCCCACCAACTTAAAAAGCTGCATTTCAGTAGAAACTGAGATGCAGCTTTTTGTTTTGCTGCTCTCCGTGATAAACTGACAGCAGTTTTATCACGGAGTTTTTTCGCAAAGCTTCTTCGACAAGCTCATGACCCCAGACGCCGGAGAGCGGCGTCTGGGGTCATGGATTTTTATGCAGGCTGTACGGCAGCCTTTGTCCGGAAGCGTATCAGTAAGCGACGCCCCAATAGATCATGTGCTTGGCGGGCTTGCCGCAGCAGGCGCATACATCGCTGAGATGTTCCTGCTCAAAGGGGATGCAGCGGGAGGACATTCCGGCTTTCTCCTTCATATCCAGCTCGCACTGAAGCTCGCCGCACCACATGGTCTTGATGAAGCCGCCCTTTTCCTGCTGTATCTGCTTGGCTTCCTCAAGAGAGTACGCGGTGTATGTGTGCTCGTCAAGATTTTTCTTTGCCTTGGCGTAAAGACCGTTCTGCACGTCGTCAAGAACGCCGGGGATGCACTCCGCCAGCTCGTCGATTCTTATCGTGACCTTCTCGCCGTTGTCGCGGCGCACCGCAACGCATACGCCGTTTTCCATATCCTTGGGGCCTATCTCGACGCGCACGGGAACGCCCTTCATTTCGTACTGCGCGCACTTCCAGCCGAGGGAATTATCGCTGGTGTCGATTTTTACGCGGATACCGGCAGCCTTGAGAACCTCGTAAAGCTCGGTCGCCATTTCGATAACGCCGGGCTTATGCTGTGCCACGGGTACGACAACGACCTGAACGGGGGCGATACGCGGGGGCAGGACAAGACCGTTGTTGTCGCCGTGGGTCATGATGATGCCGCCGATGATGCGGGTTGACATGCCCCATGAGGTCTGGAAGGGATGCTTCTGCTTGTTGTCCTTGTCTGTAAAGGTGATGTCAAACTGCTTTGCGAAGCCGTCGCCGAAATAGTGGGAGGTGCCGGACTGCAAAGCCTTCTTGTCGTGCATCATGCACTCGATCGTATATGTGTCCTCGGCGCCGGCGAATTTTTCCTTCTCGGTCTTGTTGCCGCGGATAACAGGCATTGCGAGATAGTTTTCGCAGAGATCTGCATAAACCTCGAGCTGCTGAAGAGTTTCCTTCACGGCCTCCTCGGGAGTGGCGTGAAGGGTGTGTCCCTCCTGCCAGAGGAATTCTCTCCCGCGCAGGAACGGACGCGTGGTCTTCTCCCAGCGCAGAACGCTGCACCACTGGTTGTAGAGCATCGGCAGGTCGCGCCATGAATGGACGACATGGCTCCAATGATCGCAGAAAAGGGTTTCGGAGGTGGGGCGCACGCAAAGACGCTCCGGCAGCTCCTCGCTTCCGCCCATCGTGACCCATGCACACTCGGGAGCGAAGCCCTTGACATGATCCTTCTCCTTTTGCAGAAGACTTTCGGGGATAAGGACGGGCATGGAGACGTTCTCGTGACCGTCTCTCTTGAACATCGCGTCAAGCTCCTTCTGGATGTTTTCCCAGATCGCGTAGCCGTAGGGGCGCAGAATGAAAAGGCCCTTTACGCCGGAATAGTCCACCAGCTCCGCCTTCGTGCAGACATCGGTGAACCACTGGGTAAAGTCAACCTCCATATCGGTGATCTGCTCTACTTTCTTCTCTTTTGCCATAAAATCAAATTCTCCAATCTCGCCAGAGCCCTTGCTCCGCCGTATTTCGCCGCACAGCGGCAAATAAATATTTTATATGCAATATATATTTTTGTCAACCGCCGGAAAACGGAAATTCAACAAAGCCTTTGCAATCGGGCAGGATATATGATAATATTTCAGTAAAACGAGGAGAGGGAGGACGGTTATGCCGGACAGGGAAAGAACGTGCTGTTTTTCCGGACACAGACCGGCGAAGCTGCCGTGGCGCGCAAACGAGGCCGACGCGCTCTGCATTGCGCTTAAAAACGAGCTCCTCTGCCGTCTTGATGGGATATACGAAGCGGGATACAGGCATTTTATATGCGGCATGGCGATAGGCTGCGATATGTATTTTGCCGAGGCCGTGCTTGAGCTGAGAAAGAAATATCCCGATATAACGCTTGAAGCGGCGATACCCTGCGGCTCCCAGCCGGAAAGGTGGACGCCGGATCAGCGCAGACGCTATAACCGGCTCATTGACGCATGCGACAAGGTGACGGTTTTGCAGATAGAATACAGCGCCGACTGCATGATGCGGCGGAATATGTACATGGTTGACAGAGCGTCGCTGCTGCTGACCTGCTTTAACGGCCGCCCCGGCGGCACGATGAACACCGTTTTGTATGCGCAGAGAAACGGCGTAAAGAGCGTTATTATAGACGTATGAGAGTAAAAGCCGGAAAACCCAAGACAGGTTTTCCGGCTTTTTTGCGCCTTTATAATTCAAAGAGATTGAGCTGGTTGCTTTCGGGCATATCGCCGAGGGCGCCGAAAGCCTTGAGCGCGTCAAGATGGCTCTGCGAAACCTTGGGGCAGGCCTGCGAAAGCTCCTGCATGGAGATGAACTTCCTGCCGCTGTCCTTGACCTTTTCAAGGTCGAGAGCGGCCGTTTCACCGAGTCCGCCTATTGCGATAAACGGCGGACGCAGGCGCTTGTCCTCGGTTATGAGGAACCTGAACGCCGCGGATTTATACAGGTCTATCGGCGCAAACTCAAACCCGCGCATATTGAACTCGTACACCGCCTCAAGCGTCGTCAGCAGATCCTCCTCATTCGCGGAGAGCTGGCGCTTGCGCATATCGTTTATTTTGCGGCGCACATCTTCCGTGCCGCCGCACATGAGCGCGGCGTCAAAGCCGCCCTTCTGGCTGCGCCGGTAAAAGTAGGCGCTGTAAAATGCAAGCGGCTCATGCACCTTGAACCACGCAATGCGGAACGCCATCATGACATATGCCACGGCGTGCGCTTTCGGGAAAAGGTAGGCAATCTTGCGGCAGGATTCTATGTACCAATCAGGTACGCCGAGATCGCGCATCTGCTGTTCGGCGTCGCCCGGAAATTCGCCGGATTTCTTTACCTTGCCCTTACGCACCGCCTCCATCGTCTTGAAAGCGAGAGCGGGCTTCATGCCCTTCTGGATAAGGTAGATCATGATGTCGTCGCGGCAGCCGACGGTCTCGTTGACCGAGGCGACGCCGTCTACGATGAGGTCGTGGATGTTGCCCGCCCACACGTCGGTGCCGTGGGAGAAGCCGGACAGACGCACAAGCGTGTCGAACTGCTTGGGCTGGGTGTCCACAAGCATCTGCCGGGTAAAGGGCGTGCCGAACTCCGGAACGCCGATAGAGCCGGTCTTGCCGATTATAGGATCGTCGTCCGGCAGACCGAGAGCCGCGGGGGAGACGAAGATCGACATCGTTTCCGGGTCGGAAAGGGAAATTTCCTTCGCGTCCACGCCGGTCATGTCCTCCATCATGCGTATCATGGTGGGGTCATCATGCCCCAGCTCGTCAAGCTTTAAGAGGTTTGCCTCCATGCAGTGGTATTCAAAATGCGTTGTGATAATATCGCTGTTGGGGTCGTCGGCGGGATGCTGTACGGGGCAGAAGTCGGTAACGTCCATATCCTGCGGAATGACGACAAGACCGCCGGGATGCTGACCGGTCGTGCGTTTTATGCCGACAAGCCCGAGAGCAAGGCGGTTCTCCTCCGCCTTCGTTGCGGTTATACCGCGCTCCTCAAGATACTTCTTGACATAGCCGTAGGCGGTCTTTTCCGCCAGCGTACCGATCGTTCCGGCGCGGAAAACGTGATCGGAGCCGAAAAGCACTTCGGTATATTTATGCGCCTTCGCCTGATATTCGCCCGAGAAATTAAGGTCGATATCGGGCGTCTTTTCGTTGCCGGGGAAGCCGAGGAAGGTTTCGAACGGGATATCAAAGCCCTCGCGCTTCATCTTTGTGCCGCATTCGGGACAGTCCTTTTCGGGCATATCCGCGCCGCAGCCGTAGGAGCCGTCGGTTATGAACTCGCTGTGACAGCACTTTGGGCAGACGTAGTGCGGGGGGAGGGAATTGACCTCCGTGATGCCGGACATATACGCGACCAGCGATGAGCCGACGCTGCCTCTCGAACCGACGAGATAGCCGTTTTCAAGCGAGTTCTGCACAAGCTTCTGCGCAGACATATATATAACGTCGTACTGGTGGTCAAGTATCGTATTAAGCTCGACGTCAACGCGCTCCTGCACTATTGCGGGCGGGTTTTCGCCGTATATGCGGTGCATCTTCCCGTAGACGAGATCCTTCAGCTGCTGGGCGGAGTTTTCGATCTTCGGCGCGTACAGATCCTTTGGCAGAAGCTCAATATCCTCCGCCATGTCGGCGATAGCGCGTGTGTTGGTGACGACGACCTCCTGCGCAGCGTCCTTGCCGAGATATTCAAACTCCTTGAGCATCTCGTCGGTGGTGCGGAAAAATATCGGGCAGCTTCTGTCCGCGTCGGAAAACTTCTTTGCCGCCTGAAGAATATGGCGGTACTGCTCATCCTCAGGGTCGAGGAAATGCACGTCGGACGCGGCGACGACGCGCTTGCCCATGCGCTTGCCGAGATTGTAGATACGGCGGTTGTAATCCTCAAGCACGTATCTGTCCTTAACTCTGCCGTTGTCGATAAGAAAGCCGTTGTTGCATATCGGCTGAATTTCAAGGTAGTCGTAGAGCGAGGCGATCTTCTCAAGCTCCTTGTCGGGCGCGCCGTTCATGACCGCGCCGTAAAGCTCGCCCATGCCGCAGGCGGAGCCGACAAGCAGCCCCTCGCGGTGCTGCACAAGCAGGCTTTTGGGGATGTTGGGGGTCTTGTGAAAATGCTTGAGATATGACTTCGATATAAGCTCGTACATATTCTTCAGGCCCTTGCGGTTGAGCGCGAGAAGGATCATATGATAAGTCTTTGCTACGTCCGTGCGGCGGAGCGAATGGTATATCTTTTCAATATCGTCCACCGTCTTCGCGCCGCGCTGCCTGAGCATGGGTATAAACTTGTCCATCATGCGCGCAACGACCATTGCGTCGTCACTTGCGCGGTGGTGGTTGAACTGCGGCAGTCCCAGATGATTGGAAACGATGTCAAGCTTGAAGCGCTTTAATTCCGGACACAGCGCCTGGGACAGCGCAAGCGTATCCATGAATACCGGCGAGAAGCGCAGACCGCAGCGGTTGGCGGCGGCGGTCATAAAGCCGACGTCAAAGTGCGCGTTGTGGGCGATTATGGGACGGTCGCCGATGAAGTCGATGAACATCTGCATGGCTTCCTTTTCGTTCGGCGCGCCCTGCACATCGCTGTCCCTTATGCCGGTGAGCTTGGTTATCTCCGCAGGTATGTGCATACCCGGATCAACAAAGGTGTTGAACTCTTTCAGGATGGCGCCGCCGGAAAAGATCTGCGCGCCGATCTCGGTCATACGGTCGTTGAGCGCGTTGAGACCGGTCGTTTCAATGTCGAACGCGACAAACTCCGCATCGAGCGGCAGCCTGCTCTTGCCGATAACGGCGCTGTTGCCGTCCATGTCGTTGTAATAGTACGCCTCAAGACCGTATATGATCTTGACGCCGTTCTTTTTGCCGGCCTTCCACATATCGGGGAACGCCTGCGCGACGCCGTGGTCGGTCACGGCGATCGCCGGCATGCCCCATTCGGCGGCGCGCTTCACGACGGCCGCCGGATCGGTGAGCGCGTCCATCGTGGAAAACCTTGTGTGCAGATGCAGCTCCACGCGCTTTTCCTCGGCTGTGTCGGGGCGGACGTACTTCTTGCCCTTTACGATGCTGCGCGGGTCGATCACAAGATCGTCGTCATACTTGCTGTATGTGGCGTCGCCCTGAACGATGAGGTGCGCGCCCGGCTGGATCGCGTCGATCACGGAGTGATCCTCTTCGGGCTTGAGATACCTTGAGACGTGCAGCGTGTTTGTGCGGTCGGTGATGTCAAAGCCGAGTACAGCGGCGCCGCTTTTGGCTATGAGGCGGCTGTCCACCTTGACAACGTCGCCCTCGACCGTGACGCGGCCGGATTCAAAATCGACCTTGCTCATGGGAATGGGCGCCTGCTTTACGGCTCTCCCGAACAGCACATTGCCGCCCGCGCTGCCGCCTGAGGACGGCTGCGACGCCGTGGGGACGGATCTGGGCGCGGGAAAATCGGAGTTGAGCCTGACGGCGTTCAGCGCAAAAACGTTTTTAAGCCTTGTGCACAGCTCACTCTCCTCGGCGGGGCTGGGCATGGAAGAAAACCATGCGTTTACCGTCATGGTTTTCTCTGCCGCGGTTATCCGCACCTCGGTCACATATGCTTTTTCAAGTCCTCCGGCGAACGCGTTCATGGGAACGCAGTCCGGGAAGATGGTAAGAAACGGGGTATGCTCGCTCATCATTTATCCTCGTCGGTGTTTATTAAATCAATAAGTGCATCGCACAGCCTCTCATATGGGTATGTACCGAGAACGACGCCTTTTTTGAAAAGCAGTCCCTTGCCTTTGCCGCCCGCAATGCCGTAATCCGCCTCGCGTGCCTCGCCGGGGCCGTTTACAACACAGCCCATGACCGCAACGGTAATATCGCGCTTCATATCGCGCACTCTGTTTTCAACCTCGGTTGCAAGCGAAATAAGGTCTATCTCCGTTCTGCCGCAGGTCGGGCAGGAGACGAAGCGCACGCCGCCCGGACGAAGCCCCGCCGCCCGGAGGATCGCAATGCCGGTGCTGACCTCACGCACGGGGTCGGCGGTAAGTGAGACGCGTATGGTGTTGCCGATGCCCTCGCTGAGAAGCGTACCGATGCCGACGGCGGATTGTATGGTGCCGTTCCACTCTGTACCCGTCTCGGTGACGCCGAGATGCAGCGGATACGGGAAGCGCCCGGCGGCAAGCCGGTAAGTCTCTATCGTGAGCGGGACGCTCGAGGTTTTCATGGAAAGACAGATGTCGTCAAAATCAAATTTGTTGAGCAGCGCAATGTGTCCGGCGGCGCTTTCGACAAGCGCCTCGGCGCAGGGATGGCCGTATTTTCCGAGAAGGCGCTTTTCAAGGCTCCCCGCATTTACGCCTATGCGGATAGGTATGCCGTGACGGCGGCAGCTCTCTGCGACGGCTTTCACGTTCTCCTCACCGCCGATGTTGCCGGGGTTTATGCGTATCTTGTCAATGCCGCGCTCGGCGGCCTCAAGGGCAAGACGGTAATCAAAGTGGATATCCGCGACCAGCGGCACATCCGTTTGCTCCTTTATTTTGTCTATCGCCTGCGCCGCCGCCATATCGGGTACGGCAACGCGCACGATATCCGCCCCCGCCGCGCACATCGCCTTTATCTGCGCAACGGTAGCCTCGACGTCCCACGTTTTCGTGCTGCACATGGTCTGCACGGAGACGGGCGCATCCCCGCCTATTTCGATTTTTCCGACCCTGATTTTCTTTGTATTTTCTCTGTTCATATCACTTAAACGCAATCTTTATTATATCGTTGAACATTATCACAGCCATCAGCCCCAGCAGCAGCACCATGCCCGCGGCGTGGATATAGCCTTCGTATTTGGGGTTGAGCTTCTTCCTGGTTACGGACTCGATTATCCACGTGACTATAAGGAAAAACACGCGTCCGCCGTCCATGGCGGGGATCGGCAGCATATTCATTATCGCAAGGTTCACCGCGATGAACGCCGCCAGAAACAGGATATCCAGCAGCCCGTCGGTAAACGACGCGGCGTTTTCGCCTGTTTCCGCCATGAGATCAACTATCCCGACGGGACCGGAGAGATCGTCCATTTTCACATCGCCCTCGACCAGCATTTTAAGCCCCTGCCAGACCCAGCGGGAAAACTCCGCCGTTGTGCCCCATGAATAGTAAAGCTTATTGCCGAGAGTAGCGTCGTCGTAGCCGAAGTACAGGCCGTATCTTTTCCCGTCCTTGTATTCGACCGGAACAAGGCGGAAGTCCTTAAGCTCCACCTTTTTCCCGTCGCGTTTTACGACGATGTCATACGTCTCCGCAGATGGGGAGAGAAAGTCGGAAACGTCGCTGTACTTATACACCTTGTGTCTGTCGATGCTGAGTATGCGGTCATTTTTCTGAAAGCCGTCCTCGCTGTAATAGGGACAGCCCTCCGCGAAGTCCACGATAACCGGCGCGCGGAAGGCGGCGGCGTCGATAAAGAGGAAAAACACAATGAGAAAGCCCAGCACAAAGTTCATAAAGGAGCCTGCGACAAGGATCACAGCGCGCTTCCATGGCTTCTGGATTGTAAACGCCCTCGGATCGCCCGTTTCCTCGTCCTCGCCCTCCATTGCGCAGAATCCGCCTATGGGTATGCAGCGCAGCGAATACACGGTCTCTCCGCGCTGCTTCTGCACAATCGCAGGCCCCATGCCTATCGAGAACTCATTGACCTTGACGCCAAGAAGCTTCGCGGCTGAAAAATGCCCGAGCTCATGCACGGCAATGAGTACGCCGAACATCAGAATACCGAACAATACATAGATAACTGTCATAGATCCCTCCGGGAAAATATAGAAAGTGAAAAGCTGCGTATAGAGTGGAGCTAAGAGTGAGGAGCTTTATACAGTGAGGAGTGAGGAGTTGCGGTGTCAGCAGAGCCGACGGATAAATTAGAGTGGAGCGTTAAGAGTGGAGAGTGGAGTGATTGAGCCGCTGGCGCGGCGATTCAACTCATGGCTCCCTCTGATGAGGTAAGTAAGCGTCCAAATCTTGATTTGCCCAACGCGCACTCATGGGTCCCTGAAAGGGGAAGACTCTCCCCAGCGGGGAGAGATGTCGGCGCAGCCGACAGAGTGGGGGGTGGAGCTGTCAGCGATAGCTGACTGAGGGGTCTTCTTATGCCTCGCCCAAAAAAGTTTCTCTGACGTACCGTCTTGCGGCGGCGTCCGCCCCGATTATCGTTTCAAGGTCGGGGTGCTGTACGACGCCTACGGCCTCAATTGCGCCTGCGGCGGCGTCATAAATGCGGTTGTAGCCGAGCCTGCGGTCAAGAAACGCGTGGACCGCGACCTCGTTTGCCGCGCTCATTATGCACGGCGCGGTGCCGCCTGTGCGGGCGGCGTCCATTGCAAGCTTCAGGCAGGGTGTATTTTCAAGATCCGGAGCTTCAAATGTCATGTCTTTCATGTGCCAGAAATCCATGCGCTTGAACGTGGAGTCCATTCTCTCCGGATATGTAAGTGCAAACTGAATAGGAAGCCCCATGTCGGGAACTCCCATCTGGGCTATGACCGTGCCGTCAACAAGCTCTACCATAGAGTGTATGACGCTCTGGGGATGTACTACCACCTGAATGTCATCCGGCGTTACGCCGAACAGGTGCATTGCCTCGATAAATTCAAGACCCTTGTTCATCATTGTCGAGCTGTCAACGGATATTTTCGCGCCCATGTTCCAATTGGGGTGCTTCACGGCGATCTCGGGGGTGATGTCTTCAAGCTCCGCTCTCTTTTTACCCCTGAACGGGCCGCCGCTGCCCGTGAGCAGGATTTTCTTCAGCTCTCCGGCCTTTCTGCCGATAAGACACTGAAAAATTGCCGAATGTTCCGAATCTACCGGAACTATCTCCGCGCCCTTTTCCGCGGCGCGCTTCATGACTATTTCGCCCGCGCATACGAGCGTTTCCTTGTTCGCAAGGGCAATGCGCTTTTTTGCGTCTATTGCCGCAAGCGTGGGTTTAAGACCGATCGAGCCGGAAACACCGGTCACGACGCAGTCGGATTCTTCCGTGACGGCGGCCTCGATGAGACCATCCATACCTGAGCCTACTCTGATATCCGTATCCGCAACCGCTATTTTGAATAACTTAGCAGATTCTTCATCATATACCGCCACAAATTTGGGATGCAGCCGCCGCGCCTGCTCTTCAAGCAGCTTTATGCTTGACTGAGCGGTCAGCGCCGCGACGGGCATACCAATGTGCTCGGCCACCGCAGCGGTCTGCCTGCCGACAGAGCCGGTGCTGCCGAGAATTGATATTGATTTTACCATTTAGTCTTCTCCGAATTTCAGAAAATTATTTGACCTTTACGCCGCCGAAACGTCTGTCCCGGCTCTGATACTCGACAATTGCCTTGTCAAGCTCGTCTGTGGAAAAGTCAGGCCACAGAACATCGGTGAAATAGAACTCGGAATATGCACACTGCCACAGGAGAAAATTGGAAATGCGCTTTTCCCCGCCCGGCCTTATAAGCAGATCGGGGTCGGGAATACCGGCGGAGTACATATAATTGCCGAAGCTCTCCTCGTCAAGCTGGGGCGCACTGCCCAAGGCAAGATCCTCGGCGTAGCGCCTTGCGGCATGGACGATTTCGTCTCTGCCGCCGTAGTTGAGACATATATTTGCCTGAAAACCGTCATAATGAGTGGAAATTACGTCGGTTTTGTGCACAAGTGACTGAAGCTCAGGCGAAAGGCCGGACACGTCGCCAAGAACCCTCATTTTTATGTGATCGCGCTCCATCGTGTCGATAGCCTCATGAAGATATTTGTCCAGAAGCTTCATTATGGTTTTGACCTCTTCGGGAGGACGCTTCCAGTTTTCGGTGGAAAAAGCGTAGACCGTCAGATAATCAATGCCGATATTCTTGCAGTAGGTCGCTATTTTGCGGAAATTTTCCGCGCCCACGGCATGACCGGCGGTTCTGGGCAGACCGCGTTTCTTTGCCCAGCGGCCGTTCCCGTCGAGAATTATTGCAATATGCCGGGGCAGACGTGCGCTGTCCCACGGCTTTGCTGTTTCTGGCATGGCATTGCCTCCTTTGGAATTTCATAATAATTCCCCTGAAAAAACAGGGGAAGCAATGGTTCCGGCCGGAAGCCGGTATCAGATTTCGGTAAGCTCTTTTTCCTTTGCGGTGCAGATCTTGTCGATCTCCTTTGCAAAGTCGTCGGTGAGCTTCTGGATGTCCTTTTCAGCTATTTTGTAATCGTCCTCGGTGATCTCGGAGACTTTCTGCTGCTTCTTGAACTTGTCTATCGCATCGCGGCGGATATTGCGTATAGCGACCTTTGCCTCTTCGCCGTACTTCTTGGTCTGCTTTACGAGATCCTTGCGGCGCTCCTCCGTAAGCGGGGGAAACACAAGGCGGAGCATACGCCCGTCGTTCTGGGGGTTGATGCCGAGATCGGATGCGATGATAGCCTTTTCAATGCCCTTGAGGATGGACGCGTCCCAAGGCTGGATGAGCAGGGAGCGCGGGTCGGGGGAGGCGATGGAAGCGACCTGATTTATCGGGGTGGGGGTGCCGTAGTAGTCTACCTGTATCTGGTCGAGAACGGCGGCGTTTGCACGTCCCGCACGGATAGTCGCAAACTGCGCCGTAAGGGACTCGCAGGTTTTTTTCATCTTGCTTTCAAATTCTTTGTAGTCAGACATGGAACTTACCTCCGTTTAGTTATTATATTGTAATCCAAAAAGCTTTCTTTTTTGTGAACAAATGTGAAATATCAGCTGACTGTCGTGCCGACCTTCTCACCGGCGACGACTCTGCCTATGTTCTCCGGCTCGGCAAGGGCGAAGACGATGACGGGCAGCGCGTTGTCCATTGCAAGGCTCGTCGCGGTGGTGTCCATGACCTGCAAACGGCGGGCAAGGACTTCATCATAGCTTATCTCGTCGAATTTGACGGCGGAAGCATCCTTTCTGGGGTCGGCGGAATAAACGCCGTCTATATTCTTTGCAAGCAGCAGCGCATCCGCACGTACTTCCACGGCTCTCAGCGCGGCGGCGGTATCTGTCGAGAAGAAGGGCATGCCGGTGCCGCACCCGAAGAGAACGACTGTGCCGTTTTCCATATACTCTATGGCCTTTTTCGTGTCGTAGCGCTCGCCGACGCCCTGAATGTCAACGGCAGTCATTACCTTTGCCTTCACGCCCGTCTGGGTGAAAACGTCGCACACCGCAAGGCAGTTCATGGCTGTTGCCAGCATACCCATGCGGTCGGCGCTGACGCGCTCGATATGTCCCGCGCCGTCCTTTACGCCGCGCCAGAAGTTGCCGCCGCCTATGACGATGCCGACCTGAACGCCGCCGTCAACGCAGCTCTTTACCGCGCCGCAGACTCTTGTCACAAAGTCGAAGTCATAGCCGGTGTGCTTGTCGGCGGCAAGCGCCTCACCGCTTATTTTTATAAGAACTCTGCTGTATTTAGCCATTTTCTCGCTCCTTTTTCAATGTATAGATCGGAAAAAACGCGGGGAATAATCGAAACGCTGCATTCACGGGCAGAAAGACGCTTATATGTCGAGTATACCCAGAATAACAACGCCGATAATCACAAGCAGGATGGACAGATAGTGCTTCAGGGAAAGCTTTTCCTTGAGGAAGAGCCTGCTCCACAGTACGCTCACCACGCAGTAGGAGGAGATGATAGGCGCGGCAAATGCCACATGGCGGCTGTCGGCGAGGGCATAGATATAGAAGAACTGACCGACGGTCTCAAAGATCGCGCCGGTGTACTTCGGCACCTCCTGCCGCACGGCAAGCTTCTGCTTCTTTATGCCGAGTACGTATATTGCGCACACGATGCCTACCGCAAGAAACGTCAGCTCATAGGCGGCGTTCGCGCTGTCCTCGTTGAGCTTTTCAAGCACGATGCTGTCGGCAAAGGTGCCAAGCGCGTCCAGCAGACAGTAGACCACAGGCAGCGCCAGCGCAAGCCAGCTTTTGGCATAGCGGTGATTCGAGGCGTCCTGACGTGCGGCGCGAAGCTCCTCATCCTCGGTCGATTCGGTGATGCCGAGGAACAGTACGCCCAGACACACCGCCGCGACGGCAGCATATGCCGCGGCGGGAAGCTCTGCGGCGGCGCCCATCGTTATAAGGCTCAGCACGGCGACGATCGCGCCGGAGCTGTTGCATATAGGAGAGGATATGGAAAGCTCGATATAACGAAGCCCCACATAGCCTATCGTCATTGAGAGAATGTAGAGTATGGAAACGGGCAGATATGTAAGGATTATTCCGCCGTTTATCTCAACGCCGCCGAAAATTATCTGATACAGTGCGTGAAGACCCATAACGGCGCCGACCGCCATGACCATTTTCAGATGACTGTATTTATCCTCACTGTCCCGGCAGCCGATTTTGGAAAAAAGATCGGAGCCGCTCCAGCATAAAAGCGCGATTATCGAAAAAATGAACCACATAAAAGTATACTCTCCTAACCAAATTTAAGCATTTTATTCTACCACAGCCCAGCCTTTTTGACAATCAATATTTTATGAAGGAGGTTCGATACCGACAAATTTCACGCCGTGCGCCGGCATATAATGCATCCATGGAAATCATCTATGTGGACAGCTTGTTCCTCCTGAACCTTGCGATAGATTACCTGCTGCTGAGCTGTACCGCGGCGGTGTGCGGGCTAACGGTGAAAAGGCTGAGGTACTTTGCCGGGGCGCTCATCGGGGCGGCGTATTCCGCGGCGGTGTACATACCGGGGCTTGAATTTCTGTCCTCGCCGGTGATAAAGGTCGCCGCCGCCCTGTTCATGGCGCTTGCGGCTTACGGCGGCGAAAAATCCCTGCTGCGCTGCTCGCTTGCTTTTCTTGCGGTGGCGGCGGCGTTCGGCGGCTTTGTCTACTGCATAACGCTTACCGGACGGCGTCCCGCCTTTGATATGCGAACGCTCATACTGTCCTTTGCGCTTTGCTATGCGCTGCTGACGCTTGTTTTCAGATACCGGGCGGCGCGGTGTGAAAGAAGCTTTGCCGACGTGGAAATAGAGCTTGGCGGAAAACGCGTGAAATTCAGGGCGATGCACGATACCGGCAACGAGCTTCGGGACCCCATATCCGGCGAGCGGGTGATGGTGGCCTGTCCGCATGCGGTCAGCGGGCTTTTTCCGGAGAGCGGGAGCCTTCCGTTTGACGACGCCGTGGCTTTTGCGGAGACCGCCGCGAAAATGCCGGAGCTTACCGGCCGCGTGAGACTGATACCGTATACGGCGGTTGGCTCAAAGGGCATGCTGGCCGCGTTCAGGGCGGACAGGGTCGTTGTCGGCGGAGAGGAAAAGGAGCTGCTGACGGCAGTGTCGGAAAGAGTGTGGGGCGACGGCTTTGAAGGGATAATCTGATGCGTTTCAGGGCTTCGCAGCCGGAAAATACTGTTTGCCCGGCGCAGCCGCGCCGACAGCGATCAAAATAAACCGGGAGGGATGGCAATGCTTTGCAGACCGCAGATCATGTTCATAAGAGAGCAGATTTTTGAAATATTAGGGATAAAACCGCCGGCGGTTTTCTACATAGGCGGCAGCGACACTCTCCCCGCGCCGCTGGAAAAGGACGAGGAGGAGAGAGCCATAAAGGGACTCGACAACGGAGATGAGTACGCAAAAAAGCTGCTTATCGAGCATAACCTCCGGCTTGTCGTGTACATATCCAAGCGCTTTGAAAACACCGGCGTGAATATTGAAGACCTTATATCCATCGGCACGATCGGCCTCATAAAAGCGGTGAATACATTCAATTCCGGCAAGAACATAAAGCTTGCGACATATGCCTCGCGCTGCATTGAAAACGAGATACTCATGCATCTGAGAAAGATAAACTCCCAGCGCACAGAGGTGAGCTTTGACGAGCCGCTCAATACCGATTGGGACGGGAACGAGCTTCTGCTGTCGGATATCCTCGGCACGGATGACGATGAGGTAGCGCGGCCTCTGGAGGATGACGCGGAGCGCAAAATGCTCATGGACGCGATAGAAACGCTCAAGCCGCGGGAAAAGAGCATAATCCTCATGCGCTTCGGTCTGCCCGGCGGGCGGGAGTACACACAGAAGGAGGTGGCGGATATCATGGGCATCTCACAAAGCTACATCAGCCGCCTTGAAAAGCGGATAATCGACAGACTGCGCAAGGAAATGATGAAGCTTCAGCAGGTCTGATACTGACGTCCGGTCAGAAGCGGCTTTTGACCGGACGAAGCGGAGGGTGAGCGGAATAAAACAAATGATGAAATATGCGGCGCAGCGGCGCCGGCGCGGTGTGCGCGACACACTCGAGGATTTTGCATGGTGGCTGAAAACATGGAAGCGGATGCTGTCTTTCCTATCGCATTCTCCGCGGCGGACCGTAAGAGGGCTGAAAAAATATGCGCTCGGCGAAAGCTTTATCTCCGTACCGGCGCTTGTGGACGGCTTTGTCGGCTCTGCTTCGGGCGCACGGCTGCGGGAGAAGCATGAGGAAATAGACGGCGGACTCAAGCGGTGCCTTGACTGTGCGGGCGCGGTCTTCGCGGCGGATGAGAGCATCGGCGGAAGCGGTGCGGAGCGCGGGAAAACGGTATGCGTTGACGGGGAGCGCGCCGCGATGATAATGCAGGGCTTTCCGAACGTAAGGACGGCAGGTCTGAGCGCGCTGACGTTCATCTTCGGAAGGGACGGAGAGGAGCTTCCGAGAGCGTGCGCGTGCAGTATAGTATCCTGCCCGCGTGAGCAAACGCCGAAAAAACAAAAAGCTCCGCCGCCGGTTTTTGAGCTTACCGGAGAGGCGGAGAATATAATAGCCTGTATACGTTTCACCGAAAAGCAGACCGGCGAAAGGTTTGACTGGGACGAATTTACCGGACATATGTGCCGCATGACCGGCGAGCGGGGGATGAAGCCCGCCGCAGCGCTTAAAAGGCTTTCGGAATTTCAATGAGAAATTGCCGTCGGAAAGAAGCGGGAGCGTTGAGCCGTTTTGGCGCGGTGATCATTTTATGCCCTGCTGCCTGCACCAGATGTCCATGACGAGATTTACCGGCAGCAGCTTGACAAGGCGAACCTGCCGTCTTACCGGATGACCGAGTATCGAGACGGCTTTTTTCTTTTTTAAATCCTTCATCGCCTGCGCCGCCACTTCGTCCGGACCGTACCATTTGTCCACATAGCGGATATATTCGTCGTGATGTGCATTTTTCTGGAACTCCGTCTTTATCCAGCCGGGGCAGACGCACATGACGTGAACGCCGCTGCTTTTCAGCTCCCTGCCGATGGCGCGGGAGAAGCTGAGAACATAGCTTTTGCTTGCCCCGTATACCGCCTGATACGGCACGGGCTGCCACGCGGAGTTTGAGCCCATGTTTATGATGTTGCTGCCCGGGTGCATATAGGGCAGGCTCACGCGGCACATTCCGGTCAGGGCAAGTGCGTTGAGACGTGCGCTGGCAAGCAGCTTTTCCAGATCGTTTTCCGCGAACGGACCGAATACGCCGCAGCCCGCGGCATTTATCAGCAGGCAGATATCAGGCCTTTCCGCCTCAAGCATGGCTTTGTATTCGCCTATGCTCCCAGACTCCGACAGATCGAGCGTTATCGGACGGATGCGGTTAGCGCACACGCCCTGAAGCTCCTCAAGGCGCTCCTTTCTTCTTGCAATCACCCATATTTCGTCATAGCGCCCCTCTTTGTCAACGGCGCAGACAAACTCTCTCCCTATTCCGGCAGACGCGCCGGTTATCACTGCGATCCTCATAATTTTCCTCCTGCCGCATATTTGTCCCAATAATACCGCTTTCCGGCCGCGCCTGTCAACAGTACGCGCTCATATCCGCGCCGGAGTGCCGCGGGGACGGGATGAAAAACGCAAAACCTAAAAATGCGTGTCCTGAAAAGAGAGTATATTAAACAAAAGGAGAACGGAAGGCGGGTCATATCGGATAAGGAGGCGGATATGCTTAAATCAACGGTTATGACGTCAGCAGGGAAGGAACATGCCGCCGCAGGATGCTCCTGCGAGGATGTAGTGCTGACTATTGAGACGGAAAGCTTCTGCTTTTACGGTCTTGCAGACGGGCAGAGCAGAAAAAGATACTGCACGGAGGGCGCGTACATAAGCCTTGCGGCGGCAGCGGAATATATCGAATCGAGCGGAGTGGACGTCTGCCGTGCGCAGCAGGATTTCTGCGATCTGCAATACGCTCTGGCAAGGACGATACGCGCAGGGCTGGAACGTGCGGCGGAAGAACATTCGGCAGATATTTTTGAGTTCGGCTCTACACTGATAGCGATGGGCGTTGATCCCGCTTCCGGCAGATATGTGCTGGCGCATCTCGGAGACGGGCGTGTGGCGGGAGTGTGCGGGGGAGAAACAAGAAGCCTCAGTCCGCCGGAAAACGGACTGTGCCTTAACCAGACATGGCTCACCACTTCGCCCGACGCCGCACGGCACATCAGAGTGTATGCGGGAAGCGTGGCGGCATACGGCAGGATAATCATGATGAGCGACGGCGCGGACGGCGTGTTCCGGAGAGGCGAGCGCATGGGGAAAGCGGGACTTGCCGCAGACAAGGACGGCCATGCGCTGCTTGAGTACATCGCAGAAAACCGCCCGGACGACGATTCCGCCTGTATCATAATCGACTGCGATTAAGCCATACAAAAACCTAAAACCGTGAATATCCGGCACTTTTACCGGATATTCACGGCTGAAACTGTCAAAAAAAGCCTCGCAGAGATTCTTTGACAAGCTGCATCGTTCAGCCTATGACGGCTCTGCCCATTTCTATAAGCTCCTGCACGGAGTAGCGGTGAAAACTGCCGAGTACGGGGCGGCAGCTATTGTCATTGTCGTATTGTTGGGCAAATACGATAAAGCTGTCGCTGAGCTCATCGAAGCCCACGCAATTGCCCAATACCGCTTCTGACGCCGCACCGCCGCCAAGATCGATAACGGCGGTCACGGGGTAGACGGAGACGACCATCAGCTCATCGCCGATGAAGCTGCAATTAAAATATTCATGCAGCAGATAGGAGCCGAAACGCCCGCTCGATTCGATGCGGTTGAGGACCTCGCCGCTGCGGGAGTATTCGGTGATACCGCCGTCATCGACGGCAAACAGCCGCCCGAGAGGGGAAAGCACGAGCCTGTACAGATCGTATTTATTGGGCGCGGCATCGAGATAAGCGGACAAGTGATCAACGCTGATACTGCTGCCGTCGGCGCCGCGTATGCACAGCGAAAGTGCGTTCGAGCCGTCGTCAGCCGTGGTGCAGAGCAGGTACATGGCTTCGCCGCGCTCGATATCCCAGATATATGTATCCCACAGCACCTCATGCGTCGATGCCGCGCCGGTATCCGGAAACGCGCCGGAGACGGAGAGAAAGCGGTTTCCGCTCCTGTCGAAAGCAGCAAAAATATAGTCCTCTCCCGAATCGCTTTTCAGCGCGAAGCGGATGTATTTGTCCGTAACGCCGAGTGAGGACGGAACGAACGAGCAGCCGTCGGGGCAGTCATATACGGCTGCGGCCGACACATCGGCGCTCCCCGGTATCCATGAGCAAAGGCGTATTCCGCCGCCTTCCTCTGACGCGGCATAGTACATCCTGCCGTCGAAGAAAGCCGCGTCCTCTACGCGCAGGCTATTGTCCGAGTATATCGGTTCCTCCGACAAAACCGCGCTTTCGTCACGCAGGGACACTATATAACATCCGAACTCGCCGGGGTTATACTCAAACTCATATGAATAGTAGCGCGGAGCTGAGCGGAGATAGAAATACTCACCGTCGGGGGAGGAGCCTGAAAGAGAAATTTCCGTATCGGAATATCCGTCAGCGCCGCTTCCGGCGGATGGGAGCGTTATGCCGGCGCAGGTATTTTCGCGTGTATCGCTCACATAGAGCCTGTCGCCGTCAAGAAGCACGAAGCGGCTCAGTACGCCGCCGGATTCATACATGTAATTTATTATGTTCCCGCAGGTGTCGGAAGACATTGCAAGCCCGGTAAAATTTTCATCATAGCTGCCGAACTCATATTTTACAACGGCATCCACCGTGCGGACAAAAACATGTCCGCCGTCGGCAGGAATACAAGCATCCTCAAGCTCCGGCAGGAAGTATTTCGTTATGGCGGGAACTGTCTTTCTTGAGAAGTCAAACGATGTCATACAGCCGCTGCGGAGAATGGCGTATACGCCGTTTTCGGAAATTCTGCTTAAAATCACGGGTGAGCCGAAATCATATTTGCGCAGCTTTTCACCGGTATTGAGATCAAGCAGCTCGCAGAAATCGGCAAATACAAAAGCCGCCGCCTTTGTGCGCACGTTTTCGTCGTCAAAGTCTACCGCTTCTATGCGGCAGTCATAGCCCACGCCGAACCTTTCCACTTCAAAGCAGCAGAGGGTTTCGCCCTTTTCCAGATCGAATATGAACAGATTTGCCGCTCTTGAATCATTGATGATGTCATCGCCGATGTGCGCTGTCAAATCATATGAGCTGCAACCGACAAGATAATTATCGATCACCTTTATCGCACGGACATAATCAGGCACGGCGACAACTTCGCTGACGGCGCCGGAGGAGAGGTCAAGATAAAAGATATTGCTGAGCGCGCTTTCCTGAAAAGCCGGGAGGGAATCCGAAAGCGAGAAAAAAAGTCCCTTTTCATCCGGGTCGAAAATGAGCAGATCTTCGGTGCGCTCAAATTCGGGGAAATTATCGTCAAGCAGACAGCTCTTTGATATTTCGCCTGTGCGGGTGTCCATCAGCGCGATGCAAAAAGCCGCATTAAACGACTCGTCATACTCGGTGTAAGTTACCGCGGCATAGCTGCCGTCGGGCGAAAGAAGAAGCTCGCGTATATATTTATCGCTCAGCAGCGTCAGCTCACCCGAATCATAGTTCCAGCGGCAAAGCTTAGAATAGCTTGATATCAGCATCTCCGGTCTGTCCGGAATAAGCCGCTCAGGGGAAAAATCAAGCGAACTGATACCATCCGGAAAATACACTGAATCAATGAGTCTGAAATCAATATCTCTTACACAGACGCGCTTGTATTCGTCTTCAAGCGTGAGAATATGCTTTCCGTCGCCGCAGGCGAACATTTTATATACATTTCCCGCGGAAAAGCGTTTCACTGCCTTGAATGGGCTTTCATATCCGGGCATCACATATGCACCGACTGCGTCTGCAAGGAGCTTTTCCGCATCGGCAAGCACGGGTCTGTCCTGCGCTTCGGAGGGCAGCGCACGCAGAGCAAGCTCTATCGCGCCCGTTGTGTCGTCCGCCTCAAGGCGCTTGCTTGCCTGTTCGGTGAGAAACATCGACTCGTTGAGCAGCGCGGCTTTATACTCTTCCTCTATGCGCTCCGCCTGTTCGGCAATGGTGGAGGCTCTGTCGGCGGCGTATACGCCGAAAGCGGACGCGATGACCGCCATGACGACGGCGGCGCCGGCGGCACGGCGCAGCCGGTATACTTTTTCCCGCTGCCGCAGGGAATCAAAGGTAGTGGAGAGCATGGGCGCGGCAAGCTTCAGAAGCGCATCGCCCCTTATCCTGCCAAGCACCTCTTCAAGCGTTTTGCCCCTTGCGTCCGCCGCGATAAGCAGATCGCCGCCCGGCGCTTCCTCAAGAAGCCGCGGCGGGAAGGACTGCTCCGGTTCTCCGCCGGTGAGAAGCGCCAGAACGCGAGAGCGGTCGTGATATTCAAGAAAAATTCCGATCTCCTCATTGACCCAATGGGAGCCGCCCGTGCCGGGAGAGCAGATGACAATGAGCCATTCCGAGTTTCTGAGCACTTCCCTGAGCTGCTTTGCATAGTCATAGCCGCTTGAAAGCTCGCCCTCGTCCACATAGCAGCGCCTGAACGGTCTGCGCACGGCGGAAATGTCTTTCGGGGCGCGGAAGCGCTCAAGCTGCTTCTGCACTTCAAGCGCGGCGCGGCTGTCAATATCGCCGTGCCGGTATGAGATGAAGGCGCTGAAAGAGACGCCTGAAAGGGGAGTGACCGTAAGGGGCAGAGCATTCAGGAAAGCCTCGACGTCCTCGAGCATTTCATCCGCGGAGCTGTATCTCTCCGACGGTTCGTTTTCCAGCGCCTTTGCTATTATGCGCTGGAGCATGTCCGTCAGGTGGCGCGGGCAGTTGATGCGGTATAGCTTCATCGCGTCGATATATCTGCCGCTGCGGTTGGAAATAAGCTCGGAGGAGGTATATCTTTTCCCGGTCAGCAGGTTGAGGAGAACACAGCCTGCGGAGTATATATCCGCCGCCGGAGTGAGTACGAGCGTGCCGTCGTTGTGCAGAAGTATCTCGGGCGCGGCAAAGCCCTGCGTGGCGAAAACGATGCGGTCGGATATCATGTCCGTATGCCCGTCCGTCAGCGGCCTTGCGCAGCCGAAATCTATCAGCGTGAGGATGCTTTCGCCTTCCGTGAGCGAGCCTTGTATAAAAATGTTGCCGGTCTGGACGTCAAGATGCAGAAAGCCGGCGCCGTGAATCTCCTTCAGCGCGTACAGAAGCTGCCGCACGACGGAAAAGCATTGGCGCAGAGGGAGCATCATGCGGTTTCTGACGCAGGAGGAAAGCGCCGTACCCTTGAGGGAAAGAGAATCCATTACGGTGAAAACGTTGCCGATGACGCACCCGTCCCGCCCGGGCAGAACACATTCCTCACGCTGCGCGGATTCCTTGATGGGCAGGGCGTGTATCGCGGTTCTGTAAAGGCTTTTGCTTATCGCCTCCTCGCGCAGCTGCATCGTCTTGCAAAGGCGCAGGTATTCTTCCGCTTCCGCACTCTCCGTCTCGGGTACGATCTCTCCGTCGCCGCGGCGGGTAAAGCCGTGTGCGGCGCAGACGGGAAAGCACTCCTTGAGAACGTAGTCAAACCCGTCGCTTACCGCCGTTTCACCGGCTTTTGCGTATCTGACGGCGGGATAAATAATACTGCCCCCGCCGAAGCCTATCGGCTCTCCGGATATTTCATATACGCTTCCGCTTTCAAAGCCTATTTTTGTACCGGGCGGAAGCGGATGTCTTGTATCTCTCATTTCTCTGCCCTCACGCTTCAAAGCATTCCTTTATCCCGGAATCTTTTCTGCCACAGGGAAACGGATTTGGGGCTTACCTCGTATTCCGCGGCAAAATCGCCGAGACTTATTGTCTTTTTCCGTGCGATCCAATCCCTTACGATCGCAAGCTGTTCTTTCTCGCTGTGCTTTCTGTTGGGCTTCGGCGCTTTTCTCGGATTCTTTATTTCCTCGCACAGCATCGCGTAGGTCTCGGAAGGGTCGTATTCGGCGGTGCTTGAGACTATGGACAGGAAAATGCTCGTCTCCATTATGTGCGGATAATACAGCTCCGGCAGGTTTGCCGCCCTGAGAAATTCCTCGCATACGCGCTGAAAATCACACAGATGCTCAAAGGTCAGGTTTTCATCCGCCGCTTCAAAGCACCAGCAAAGCCCCGACGCTATCCACAGCAGATACAGCATATCGCTCTTTTCAACCTCGTCTCTGCCGAGAAGGATATTGTATACGTGTTCTTTGAAATCCTTCGTTGCGTCCGCAGAGGAAAGCTCCATATTCTTATTGGCGGAAACGGCGAACGAGCCGAGATAGCGGTTGCGGCATTCAACGACCGTCCCGAGCAGCGCGTCCGAAAACTTTTTGTCAAGAAGCATCCTGTCGTCCGGGATCAGTTCACGCGCCTGCTCGCTCGGTTCGTCGTCAATAAGCTTCATCAGCTGCGACAGATCGGAGGAGTCTTCGCCCATGTATGTATCGTCGGAAAATCTGCACACAAACGCAAGCAGATTGCGGTAGAGCGTCTGCGCGGAACGGGATGGTATATCCAAGTGCGGCGCGTTTTTGAGCAGCCACGCCATAAAGCGCTCGTCCCTGTCGTCGGGATGGTGCATCCATTCCGCCGCGCCGCTGCCGAGTACGGCGGGAGCAAGCGCCGTCCAGCCTTCCATTCTGACAGATAAGTCTTTTTTGACACCGACGGAGCGTTTACCGTACTCCGTTTTCAGCCTTTCCGCGGTTTCGAGATCGGCGCCCGTCAAAAAGGCATAAGCCTCTATTATATCCTCGGAGCGCGTGAAGCGCATGCACTCGCCGGTGTCGAAAACGCGCAGGAGAAACTGCTGCATCTCGTTGAGCGTGAAGCCGAGAACATGGCCGAGATCAAAAGCCTCCTGCCTGGTGAGCCTTGTCCGGTACATTTCCTCGGCAAGCCTTTTTGCCTTTGCAGCGCCTGCCGTTTTCTCCAGCTTTTTCTCATAGCTTTCCGGGGTGTGCCACGCCTTTGTTATCAGATGGCGGCTGTATTCCGCGTCCTGCTCATATCTCAGGGCGATGTCCGCAAGCACACGCTCATACGCTTCGCTTTCCTCCGCGCTCATGGAAGAGGCATGGTCGGCGCTTATGTCCGTAAAGGAGCAGCGTATGCCTTCGCCGACGTATTCAAACCCGCCGTCGCTGCCGGCACGCGCCTGAAGAAGACGCATGAGCATAAAGCGGCTGGAATAGGAGAAATCGACGACAGTCTTTTTAAGGACCGCGACACGTGCGGAAGGAGCCGCTTTCAGCAGATTGCTGCCTATAAGATCCCACAGCTGCGCAAGCTCGCTGTCAAAAGAGTCAAGATATCTGTCCCATATAAGTTCCGTGTATTCCATAGACCGGCACTCCTTTATATAGTATGCTGACGGGTATGCTGACGGCGGCGCGAACGAAAAACCTAAAAACTTCTCCTTTCAGATACGGTGTATATTCGGATCATCAGGAGCAAACATTCAAAATAAGGAGAAATCAATATGGAAAAGCTTACAAGATTTACCGCACTTGTCCTGGCAGCCGTCTGCGTCTTTTCTGCGATCGGCATAACCGCTTGCGCAGATCACCAGAGCGGCTCCGAAAAATTTGAGGGCGTGTCGCGTCAGGAAAAGGACGCCCAGAAGCTTCAGGAAATCTATGACGACCTTATTTACCGCATCTACCAGTTCGACCCAGACATAATGCTTCCCAATTTTGAGGACATGAACGACCTTGATGACATCTGCATCAAGTATGTTCAGGCACAGCGCGGCACGGCAAGAGGGCAGAAGCTTTACACCGAGCCTGACGGAGATGTCCGCTGGTACGCGAAGGACGGATGCAAGGTAAAGGTCTATGCCAGGTACAAGGACTATTCTCTCGTTGAGCTTATGATGAACGACAAAGAGTCCGAAGGAACCATCGCATGGATGCCCACGACATATGTGGTGAACAAATGGAGCGCAAAGATCAGCAGCGACAGGACGCGTGCGGCAAGAGGCTGGTGAAAAATACTTTTATATTATATATTGCCATATATGAAAAAACAAGAATAAGCTTAAAAAAAGATTAATAAAAAGAGGAGAATCAAAATGGCTGTTGAAAAAACAGGAGATTTGATCAAGCAGCTTAAAAACGGCGAAGAACGCAGCGATAAAACGGATTCCGTGATACGGCGGATTGAAGCAAAAGAGGTGCAGCTGGGCGATTATGCTACGGGAGAACAGGTGGAGGACGCAGTAGCCGAATGTTTTGCAGAAGAAATTGCAGGGTCATTGGGATTCTTAACCGATGTCAATCCCCGTGAAGATTCGCAGGACTTTATGGAATCGGCGTCGGACGCGGTCGCGGCTTTCTTTGATCAGCACAGCTGGCATTACAGCAAAGTCATTTCAAGGCCGGAGCTTGTGATGTATCAGTTGGAGTTCAGCCTTCAAAAATGCAGCCTGACTATGAAGGTATGTGTTGAGGCGTCGCCGCGGGTTTGCCGCATTGACGCCGTTCTCCCGATCACAGCGGATAAAACATACGAGTATCTTCTCTGCGAGGCGATAGTGAAAATAAACTATGATAAACGCTTTGGCGCGTTTCATTATGATGAAAGCGACGGAGAGGTATCATACCGGTGCAGCTTCCCTATCGCTCACGGGGTGTACATGGATGAGCTGGAGCAGGTCTTTTTAGCGGTACAGCACACGGCAGCTTCCAATTATGCCGAGATATTGAAGCATTGCGTGGGGAAGTACAAAATAAAAGAACTCAGCGATATCCTGAAAAAAACGGACGCTCTCGTCGCCGACCTGAACGACGACGGAGTCTGACCCCCTTCCGAAAAGCGCAAGCGTCCCGAGGAACCGAAAAAACAATACCGCCGGTCTGAGACGTTCAGCCGGCGGTTCTGAGCTTTGGTACAAGCCCTTCTGGTTATATAAAAAATAACGAATCTGGATATTTGAAATAACCAGAAAAGGGAGTATCTTAATGCCATTCCAAAAGCAGGAGATACTTCACATGAATCATAAAAAAATTCTTCGTCTGACACAGGGCGCGCTGATCGCGGCGCTGGCCTTTGTGGTTTTTCAGTTTCTTCGTTTTGATATTCCCGTCGGGACGGAGCGCACGGCGGTGCATCTCGGAAACGCCGTGGTCGTGCTGGGCGCATTGCTTCTGGGCGGGGGCTGGGGAGGCGCTGCGGGCGCGATCGGCCTGACCGTTGCCGACCTTTTCAGCGGCTATGTCACAAGCGCACCGAAAACCTTTGTTCTCAAGCTGGTGATCGGTCTTATCGTGGGGCTTGTGAGCCGCAGACTTTTCAGCATTGAAAAGGAAGAGTCCGTCAAGAAACAGACGCGCATAGCGCTCATTTCATCTGCCTGCGCGCTTGCCTGCAATGTGGTGCTCGATCCGCTTTTCGGCTATTTCTACAAGACCTATCTCTTCGGCATCCCTCAGGACATGGCGGCGGCGCTTGCAAAGATCGGCTCTCTGGCAACGCTGACAAACGCCGTTATTTCCACCGTTGTTGTTACCGTGCTCTGGCCTGCACTCTACACCGTGCTCCGCCGCGCCGGACTTCTCGTCTGGGAGAGCGGGAAATAATTCCGGCGCACATACCCGCCGTTTTAACGGAGTGAAAATTAAATATGAATCAAAACAGGGGCAGCGGCAAATGTAAATTTTGCCGCTGCTCAGCTTGTCAAAGAAGCTTGCTTCTTTGACAAGAAGGCAAAAAGAATATCCGGCAGACGATGAAGACTGTCGGATATTCAGGGAGAAAGAGAAAAGAGAGGATAGGAAATTATCTATAAGCAGCAAGTCCGCGCCGCATAAAGCCGCGGCGAACCTGGCTCAAGCTGATGTCTCAGAGCGCCGCAGCTGACGCCGATCCTGCCGGAGGAAATCCAACGGGCGGAAACTCAACAGGCGGAAAAACAGTCTCTGCCGACAGACCCGCTGCATTTATCAGTCCGAAAGAGACGACCCTGCCGGATATCTCCATGTCGTTTTTCACTGCGGGGCTTTCGCTGCTTCCGTAATAAAAAGCGCACGTAGTGAGAATCGCAAGGATCAGAACAATGCCAACACACACGATAGCTTTTTCTTTCATCATTTTAATGCGCCTCCTGTATTTTTTAGTGTTTTTTGTTTTCACTCTTATATACGAATCCGGCGCAAAAAAGTTTCCGTAAAAACAGAAATTTATTTGTGAACTTTTTGTGTCACTGCTCTGCCCGCCGCAAGGAAGTAAAGGACGCACTCTCCGACCTCCATATTGAATATGCGGCTGAGCGCGGCGGCATAGGCGCTTATCTGTCCGGCGTAGTATGCGCTCCGCTTCTGCACTTCCTCCTCGGTATGCACGTTGTCGGTCTTATAGTCGATGACGGTCAGTCTGCCGTTCTCGGCAATACAGCAGTCCACAACGCCCTGCAAAAGTATCTTTTCATCCTCCGCCTTGCCGAGAAGCCCGCACGAAGAACAAAGAAGGGAAAATCTGAATTCTCTCTTCATGAAGTCCGCGCTGCGCATACGCTGACCAAGCGGGGAGGCGAAAAGCCTGAATATCGCCTGCACATCGACAGCTTCCTTTTCGCGCCGGGAGATGAAGCGCCGCTCAAAAAGCCGCTCGATCTCCCGCTTGATCGTCTCGGGACTTCCGGTTTCGGAGATATCCATATATTGCAGGGCAAGGTGGGTGGCAATGCCCTTTTCCGTGCCGGTGAGAGGCTTATACTTTTTGGTGAAGTCGGGCATACGGAAGGCGCGGCGGCTCTTCGGCGCAATGCTCTCCGCGTCGGCGTCCTGCTCCATGCGTCCCTTCAGCTCCGTCGCCGTGACCTTTGAGGGAAGCTCCTGTGCGTCCTTGTGCGGGTAAGAAAAGCTCAGTCTCCGTGCAAGCTCCGCCGCCGCATCGGCATCCGGCGCGGCGCTTCCGGCGCTTTCCTGAATATTATCATCCTCCCCGTCGGCAGAGACAACGCTTATCGCAAGATGCTCCTCCCCGTCGGCAAGAGCCGCGCTGACGAGCCAGCTTATCGGCGCGCCCGCCGCGCACAGGCTTTGCGGCGACATCGGAACGCTCAGCCCCATGCGCTGCTTTTCCATGAATTTCGGCACGTCCCTGAGCGCCGCCGTGATGTAGAGCCGTTCTCTCGGACGGGTGAGCGCCACATACATAAGACGCATCTCCTCCGACAGCGTCTCACGCTTTGAGCGCAGGACGATGGCGTTTCGCGCAAGGGAAGGATATTGTATCCCCTTGGCGGCGTTATATACCTTCGGCCCCAGCCCGAGCTTTGAATGGATAAGCACGGTGTCCCGGTTGTCCGACATGTTGAACTTTCTTGCGGTGTCGCAGAGGAAGACCACGGGGAACTCAAGCCCTTTGGACTTATGCACCGTCATTATCTTTACAGAGCTTCCGTCCGAATTATGCGCGGCGACGCCCCCGCCCTTTTCCGCAAGCTGCTTGAGCCACAGCATGAAGCGGTGCAGCCCCCTGTATCCGCTGGCGTCAAACCTCTCGGAAAGCTCTGCAAGCTCCATGAGGTTTGCCCGCCGCTGCCTGCCGTCGGTCATGGCAGAGCATATCGCAAGCAGATCGAGACCGTTTATAAGCTTCCACAGCAGCTCGCTTGCGCTCATGTCCGCCGCAAGGACGCGGAATTTCCCCGTTTCCTTGAGAAAAGCGGCGCATTTCGCGCTTGTTTCCGCGCTCTTTACAAGGGCGGAGTAAAAGTCTCCGTCCTTTTTCGCGCCGCGTATCTCCGAAAGCTCATCCGCGCTGAAGCCGAACGCGGGGGAGCGCAGCACGGCGATAAGCGGGATGTCCTTATGCGGATTATCTATGACGGAGAGCATTGAAATAACGGTCGATACCTCAACGGAGGTGAAAAACTCGCGGCTCTCCCCGCCGTCGGCGGGGATGCCCATCGCGGAAAGCTCACGGCGATAGATGCCGCCGACGCTGTTGGCGGAGCGCATGAGAAGCGCAATGTCGCCGAACTCCAGGCTCCTGCCGCCGATGGTCATGCCACTGTCCATAAGCTCAAGTATCTTCCTGCCAACAGCTCGCGCTTCAACGGCGATCTTATCCGGCGTTTCCTCCTCGTCGTCTCCGGCGGCGTCCATGAGGTCGATAAGAAGTATCTCGGGCTTCGGCACATCATCCTCATAGCCTATCGCACCGTACTTGAGCGCGGCGTCCGCGTCATAGTCTATATCACCCAGCTCCCGCGACATGCACAGTGAGAAGACCGCGTTGGCGCAGTCGAGTATTTCCCGGCGTGAGCGGAAATTTTCCTGAAGCATTATGCGCCTCGCCTCGCCCTCGCGGGCTTCTCCGGCGTTGGCATAGGAGAGGTATTTCTGCGTGAATATCTCGGGGTCGGCAAGGCGGAAGCGGTAAATGCTCTGCTTCACGTCGCCCACCATGAAAAGATTGCGGTCATTGTCGGATATTGCGCGGAACACCGCGTCCTGAACCTGGCTGACGTCCTGATACTCGTCAACCATTATCTCGGTGTAGCGCTTGGAAAGCCTGCGGGCAAGCGCCGTAGGCTCACCGCTTTCATCGGTCAGCAGCCGCGCCGCAAGATGCTCAAGATCGGAATAATCCACATATCCGGCTCTGCGCTTTTCCGCGCAGTACGCCCTGTCGAAATCCAGCGTCAGCTCAAGGAGCGCTGTCATCGCGGGAGCGCTGTCACGTATCTCCGCAAGCAGCTTCTCACTCGGCGCGTAAAAGAGCCTGCTCAGACCATCCATATCCGACTTGCATGCCTTCCTGCGCGCCTTCACCCGCTCCGACAATTCCGCGTCGGGCGAATTTCTGAGCGGCTTCAGGCGCGGAAATTCGACCGGCGGACACTCAAACGCCTTGTCCCAGCCGAGCTTTACCGCACGCAGCAGCTCGCGTATTCCGGCGGCAGTCGTTTCGAGGTTTTCAAGATACGCCGCCGCGATCTTTTCGTTTCCAGCAACCTGCCCGATGAGACGGTCAAACTCCGCGCTCCAGAACTCCGCCGATGCGCGGGCGCTTTCAAGTATCTCCTGCCCCCACGGGGTGTCTCCCGCGTCCGTGCAGGCACTGTTCATAAGCTCCGCCTGACGCTCTGCCCACAGCTCCGGACGGGGATGGCACTGCATTTTCCCGTGCAGGGTCAGAGTGATCGCCGAAAGCGCCTTGTCGTCACGCCCCTGCCCCACAGTATCCGCAAGGAGAATAAAACCGGGATACTTATCGCTTTTTTCATATCGCTGCTCAAGCACCCGGTCGAGAGCCGCCGCCTTCATTGCCGAGGCTCTGTCCTCGTCGAGTACCCTGAAGTCCGGCGAAAGTCCGGCAAGATGGCAATTTTCCCGCAGAAGATCGGCGCAGAAGCTGTGTATCGTGCCGATCTGCGCCTTTGCGCACAGCGCGCTCTGCTTTCTGAGATGCCGGTTTCCGGGGTCTTCGGCGAGCTTTTTTGAAAGCTCCTCCATTATTCTGCCGCGAAGCTCTCCCGCCGCGGCGCGGGTGTAGGTTATTATGAGGAATCTGTCAAGATCCGCAGGCGACGACGGGTCGGTAAGATACGCCATGAGCCGTTCGGTCAGAACCTTTGTTTTACCGCTGCCCGCGCCGGCCGAGACGAGAATATTGCTCCTGCGGCTCTCTATTGCCTGCCGCTGCGATATCGTGGGTTTGAACTCAGCCATTTTTCCCGCCTCCTTCCAGCATGTTCCATACGGCCTCCGGCTTAAGCTTTTTCAGGTATCTGCAATGCTCGCCGTTCTCCCCGTCGGAGAAGTGGCAGGCGTCAAAATAATCGCAGTTGAGGCAGGCGTTTTCCTGCTGCCCCCTGTAATAAGGATCGGCGGCAATATTGCCCCGATGCAGCTGCGACGCCATTTCCGCAAGACAGCCCTTTATATGCGCCGACAGCATGCCGAGCCGCTCAAGAGACGCAACGTCATCCGCCGACGGCGCACCGCCCTTGAATTTTACAGGGATATATCGCTTGTCGTCGCCGTTTTCCCACGCGTTTATAAGCGCGTCGTCCTCAAGCACAAGACCGCTCCGGCGAAGCTCCCTGCTTCTCGCCTTCTCCGCCTCGTCCGCGTCAATGTCTCCGTCGGAGGAGAGTATGGCGCTGCGCGCCGGCTGATACATCACGCCTGCCGGAACTATCTCGTGTCCGTAAAGCGCCTCGCCGTCGCTTTGCAGCGCGAAGAGATACAGAAGCATTTGCAGACCCATGCCGTAATAAACATCCGACATGGAAAATTTCTTTTTTCCGGTTTTGTAGTCCACCACGCGCAGATACAGCTTGCCCTTGTGCAGCCAGCCGTCCACTCTGTCGGCAATTCCGGTAAGCGTCATGGAATACTCGCCGTTTCCAAGCTCAACAGGTCTGAATTTTGACGCGTCGCCGAAATTCAGCTCAAAATCCAGCGGCTCAAAATCCGATTTGCGAAGCTCCGCCGCCGTATCCGCAGCGACCGCCCGCACATCGCGGCAAAGCCGCTTGAAAAGATATACGAATCTCGCGCTCTTTTCGTTGAAGTCGTTAAGCTCGTCATGCACATATTTTTCGACATACTTGTCGGTTATTTTGCCTATCTGCGTGTCGTCAACCTTTTTGAAGCCGCCCCTTTCCCTGACCTCTCTCGCCATGTTTTCAAGGACGAAGTGCATGAACGTGCCTATTTCCGGAGGGCGGAAGCCTGCCGGCTCGTAAGCCTCCGCTTTCAGACCGTACTGGCAGAAGTATGCAAACTTGCACGAGGCGAATTTGTCTATTTTTGACGCGCTCAGTCTCATCCTGTCGCCGTAAAGAACCTTTACCGCATTGGGAGACAGACGCCCCCTTGTCATCTCCGAGGCTTTTTTCAGCGCCTCGCATCTTTCGCCGTCCGTGCGCAGGAAGTATTCCTTTGCCGCCTGCTCCGCGGCGCTCCCGCCGCGCATGGCGTGCCCCGCCATCATAAGCGCCGGAGACGGCGCGCTCATACGGATATCGTCAAGAGAAACGGCGGCCGGACTTATATCAAATATAGCCTGCGCACGGTTGAAAACGAACGCCGGATGCAGCGCCTGCCCTTCGCCGTCGGTAAGACTGTAACACAGGCTAAGCGATTCAGAGGGCAGGGTGAGACAGTTGTATATGAGCGAAAACTCACGCCACAGCTCTGTGTCCGCACCGCTGCCGAGGTTTATGTCCAGCTCGGAAAGACGGCGGCGTTCAACGTCGGTAAACACGCCGCCGCTGTCTCCGCTCTGCGGTATGCGCGAATCGGACGCTCCCAGAACTATGAGATGCTTTATACTGCGCCGGCGCATCCTGTCAAAGTCTCCCGCAGACACCCTGTCGAGAGACACCGGAATAGTCCCGACGTCGTATTTCGAGAGCATGAGGGTAAAAAGTCTGCCGAACTCGTCCCTGTCCATCTGACGGTCTGTCAGAATGGCGGCGGTTTGCTCAAGGGCGGAGACGACGATGTCCCAGAGCTGCGCATACTCCTGCGCAAGCTCTTCGCGTCCCGCATCCGCAAGCAGCAGAGCGCGTTTTTCAAGCTGTTCGGGAAGCTTTATATCCGCAAAAAGCCCCGCAAGCGCGGCGCACTGCTCTTCGGCGGTCTGCGCCTGAGCGCTTGCGCGCTGAAATTCCAACAGCGGGAGGGCAAGTCTGCGCCGCGCCGCGTTTATCGCCGCAAGCCTTTCAAGCGCTTCATCGTCATATTCCCCTCGGTAGCCGTCGGGATGCTGCTTCCAGTCTTCCTCTCTCATCCACGCGGAGGAGCGGAGCTGCCATTTGAATATATAGCCCTCCAAAAGCTCGCTTTCCTCTTCATCAAGCCCGGTCAGCCCCGTATGCATATAGCTTATAACGTCGTCAACATCCCAGCCCTTGGCGCATATCTCGTATGCCAGGCTTATCATTAGCGGAAGGGGCTTATACATAAGCTCGCTCCTGGCGCTGATGAAAAGGGGGACGCCGTACTGCTCAAAAACGTTCGCAAGTATCCCGCGGTAGTCGTCAAAGCCGCGCACCGCGACAGCTATATCACGCCAGCGGCAGCCGCCGTCGCGCACAAGCTCAAGCGCTTTCGCCGCGGCAAATTCACATTCTGCCGACACGCTTTCGGCGTATTGGAGACTTACCGCGGCTTTGCCCTCGTACCTGCCGCTCGTGTAGCTGAAGAGCATATCACCGTAATAGCCGAGAGAGGCGTCCTTGCTCCATTCCTTTTCGGAAAGCTCTATCGAGTATTCCGCCCCGCTTTCCTTTGCCGCGGCGATAAGGGCGCGTCCGGCTCTGCGGCTCATCTCAAATATCTCGTTGTCGCCGTCCATGCTGTCAACAGTGAGGCACACCGTGACCTCCGCACCGGCGTCGAGCAGCGCCGCTATGACGTTCTGCTCCTGCGCGGTAAAGTCGATAAAGCCGTCTATATAAACGTGCGTGTCTTTGCCGATCGTGCTTTCCGGTATCTGTCCGGCAAGCAGCGTGAGCATATCTGCGGGGTCTGCGTGCCCGTTTGCGGCGACCGCCTCATACGCCTCGTAAATAAGCGCAAGGTCGTACAGCTTCTCGCCCAGAGCGCCGCCGCACTCCTGCGCCGCTTCCGTCAGAACGTCTGCGCCTATGCAGGCGGTTTTAAGCTCGTCTATCGCGGAAAGCAGCATCGCCTGAAGCTCACTCTTCCTCTCCGCCGCACCGTAGACCCTGAGCCTGCTGCCCACGCTGCCGAGAGCAAGGGACATGCACAGGAGCCGCCCGCCCTTATCAAGGTATTCCGCCGCGCCGCCGCCGCACTGCGAGCGTACCCGCCGCGCAAGTCCGGTAAAGCTGAAAACCTCCGCATAGAGGGACATCGTGTCGCCGCATTTTTCGCAAAGCTCCCGTTCCGCCTCATGGCTGTACTGTTCGGGAACTATCAGCATATGTCCGCTCTCGCACCGCTGCACCGCGCCGCGTATCTTTTCGATTATCGCCGCCGTTTTGCCCGTTCCGGCCTTGCCGATAATAAGATGAAGCATAGAACTGCCTCCTGTTAAGAAATAAGAGCGAACTGCCGTCTGCGGCTTTCCGCTCTTGTCATATATTGAAGTTATTTTCCGTTTTTCATATCATGGTAGCTGACGTTCGGCGCCCAGCCGGGAAGAGGCATACGCTGCATCGCGCCGAAGATCTTGCTTTTCATGTCGGGGTAATCCCTGCACAGAGCAGAAAGCATTTTCTTTATCTCATAGCGCTTGCTGCCCTTGTCCTGCGGACAGGGGTTTTCCACTATCGGCAGCTCCAGCGCCGCCGCGACATTTGCGATCTTCTGCTCTCCGGCATAGATGAGCGGGCGTATCTGCGTCACGCCGCTGCGATCGAGATACGTGACCGGGCGGAAGCAGCTTATGCGTCCCTCAAACAGCAGCGACATCATATAGGTCTCCACCGCGTCGTCGAAGTGGTGACCGAGGGCAAGCTTTTTTATGCCTCGCTGACCTATCGCGTCGTTTATCGCGCCGCGGCGCATCTTCGCGCACAGGGAACAGGGATTATCCTCTTTGCGGATGTCGAAAACTATCTCCTTGATGTCCGTTTTAAGGCAGGTGTACGGTATTTCAAGCTCCTCGCACATATCCCTGACGGGAGTGAAATCCATCCCTTCAAAGCCCAGCTCTATTGTGATCGCCTCAAGGTCGAAGCGCTTGGGATAGAAGCTTTTAAGATGGTTGAGCGCGACGAGCAGCAGCATCGAGTCCTTGCCGCCGGACACGCCGACCGCAACCTTGTCCCCGTCCTCTATCATATTATAATCGTCTACCGCTCGGCGGACCGTGCCTGTAAATTCATTGAGAAGCTTATTCATAAAACGTTCCTTTTCAATTGAAATATCGTTTTGAGCATTTTTGAGATTTAAGGAGTATTTTTAAGATTTAAGGAGTTTCAAATCCGTAAATTAAATTTGGTGTTGACAGGCGTCTGACGCTGTGGTATAAAGATTAAGCGCGTTTGGGATACTTTACGGTAAATTGTATCAGCGCACTCACAAAATGTCAAAACATTTAATCTATATGGAGGCACAAAATATGTCTACTACCCTGGTAACCAAGGAATCCGTTACCCGTAAGTGGTACGTCCTTGATGCAGCCGGTAAGCCCATGGGCAAGACCGCTGCTCTTGCAGCCGATCTTCTCCGCGGCAAACTCAAGACCGACTATACTCCCAATGTTGACTGCGGCGATTATGTTATCATCATCAACGCAAAAGACGCCGTTCTCACCGGCAAAAAGCTGGAACAGAAGTATTACCGCACACACTCCGGTTATCCCGGCGGTCTGAAAGAGACTCAGTACAAGACCCTTATGGCCAAGAGACCCGAGCTTGCTATGCGTCTCGCGGTTCGCGGTATGCTCCAGAAGAACACCATCGCTGATTGGCAGCTCAAGCGCCTGAAGATCTTCGCCGGTGCAGAGCACACCCATGCAGCTCAGAAGCCCGAAGTCTGGGATCGCTAATAGGAGGTAAAGAAATATGGCAACTTATAAGTGCAAAAAGCCCTATATGTACGGCACCGGACGCAGAAAGTCCTCCGTCGCACGCGTTCACCTCATCCCCAACGGCACCGGCGCTATCACCATCAACGGCCGTGATATCGACGATTACTTCGGTCTTGAAACTCTGAAGCTCATCGTCCGCCAGCCCCTGGTTGCAACCGCGACCGTCGGCAAGGTCGATATCGAAGCCACCGTTGCAGGCGGCGGCGTTTCCGGTCAGGCAGGCGCGATCCGCCACGGTATCGCCCGCGCACTCCTCGTTGTTGATGAATCCTACCGCCCCGCTCTCAAGTCCGCCGGTTTCCTGACCCGCGACCCGAGAATGAAAGAGCGTAAAAAGTACGGTCTCAAAGCAGCCCGTCGCGCACCTCAGTTCTCCAAGCGCTGATCGGACGCAAATTTACAACTCAAAAGCTCAAAAACCCCGGAAAATCAGCATTTT
>UROG01000001.1 GCA_900549485.1 uncultured Eubacteriales bacterium | reverse complement strand
AGGCTGGTATGGACACGCAGACGCGATAAACAGCGTAATAATATCTGACGGGATCTCACATATAGGCAACCGGGCATTTTACGGCTGCTCATCCCTTACGGAGATAACGCTTTCTAACTCTGTAACGAACATTGGCAAATTCGCGTTTTACGGCTGCAAAGCGCTTACGGAAATAACAATACCCGACAGCGTGACAAGCATTGCTGACAGCACGTTTTACGGTTGCTCAGCGCTTTCAAAAATAACCATACCCAACAGTGTGACAAGTATTGCTTACGCCGCGTTTCAAAACTGCTCATCGCTTACTGAAATAACGATACCCGCCAACGTGACAAGTATTAACGGCTACACATTTTCCGGCTGCTCAGCACTTACGAAAATAATGATACCCGACAGCGTGACAAGTATTAACAATCTCGCATTTGAGGTCTGCTACAATCTCTCCGATGTATATTACGGCGGCAGTGAGAGCGATTGGAGTAAAATAAAAATCGATTATTGGAGCAACAACTATCTGACAAACGCAAAGATACACTACAACTCCGCAATGCCGGAGACATGATATAATGGGTCAAATCAAAAATTAGGTCAGGCTCCTTCAGCTCGGACGCCTGACCCGATTTTATTTTATAGCTTTTATCCGGTTTATAGTTTTATCCGGAAGTCACTTTTTATTACTCTTGGATGCCGCGACTACCAATCCCGTCAGCGCCACAAGACCTATGACGTTGGGCAGAACCATCAGCTGGTTGAACATATCCGACAGCTCCCACACAAGGTCGTTGGACATGAGAGAGCCGAGGAATATAAACGCAAGTGAAATGATCGTATAGATCACGACGGGTGCTTTCTTGCCGTGGAAGAGGTATGAGGCGTTGATCTTACCGAAGAAGTTCCAGCTCAGAACGGTGGAGAAGGCAAAGAACGCAAGGCATACCGCGACAAAGATTCCGCCGAAGCCCTTGCCGAACGCCATGGAAAACGCCGTCTGAACCATATTTGTCTTGTTCAGATCGCCCGCGCCCGCAATCGTGATAAGCGGAGCGTCGCCGGCATAAAGACAGGTAATAACCACGAGCGCCGTCATGGTGAGGACGACAAAGGTATCTATGAAAAGCCCCATCATTGCAACCACGCCCTGATCGTGTGGCTTTGCAACGTTGGCCTGCGCATGTGCGTGAGGAGTGGAGCCCATACCGGCCTCATTGGAGAAAAGCCCGCGCTTTGCGCCCTGACTGACGGCTATTTTCAACGCCGCGCCGAAACCGCCGCCGATGATAGCCTGCGGCTCAAAAGCGTACTTGAAGATCATGCCGAGCGCAGAGGGGAGGTTTTTGATATTGACCGCAAGCAGGACAAGACCGCCGGCAATGTAAAGAACCGCCATAAGAGGTACAAGCTTTTCCGTGACCGATGCAAGGCGCTGCACGCCGCCGAGGAAAATGATACCCGCGATCACGGTTACGATAATACCGACAACCCACGTGGGAACGCCGGTGGCATTATTGAACGCAGAGCCGATGGAATTTGACTGAACCATGCAGCCGGTAAAGCCAAGGGCAAGGATAATGGCAATTGCAAAGAAGCCCGCAAGGAACTTGCCGAAACGGTTGGGGAAAGCCCTGTTTATGTAGTAAACAGGGCCGCCGTGTACGTTGCCGTCCTTGTCAACTACGCGGGTCTCCTGTGCCAGAACCGCCTCGGAGTATATTGTTGCCATGCCGAGGAAAGCGATGAGCCACATCCAGAATATCGCGCCGGGGCCGCCCGTGAGGATAGCGCCAGAAGCACCGATTATATTACCGGTACCGACCTGCGCGGCGATGGCGGCGGTCAGCGCCTGAAAGGAGCTGAGTCCGGATTTGTTCATCTCGCCCTTGAGCTTGATGTTGCCGAAAACCGCATGCCATGCTTCACCGAAGCAGCGCACCTGAACAAACCTTGTCTTTATCGAAAACCAAAGCCCGCAGCCTATCAGCAGAATAACAAGAACATAGTCGGAAAGCATCCCGTTGATCTTGCACACAACGCTGTATAATTGATCCATTATGATTTCCTCCGTAATTTTAAAAAAATAAAAAGTTGCCGTCTTTTTCTCAGCAACTCCGGATAGGATATACAGGTATCGCCTGCTTTTCCCGCTCTGTCCTTTTGCCTGAGAGTTTCGCCATATCTCCAAGATACGACTTGCACCTTCGGCACTCATTTAAGAGATTCTCCAGAGTTCCTCCGTATTCAGTCTCCCGGCTGGATTCTGAACACTTCAATGGTATTAAATTGCGACTTTTCTGTATCTTCCCTTCCTTTCTCCGGCACCGGACCGCATCTCCGGCCGATACCCAAAATACGGATTTCTGACAAAACTCATATACTGCGTTTTGTTGTATGGCATTTTAATATATAAGCGTCCGTTTGTCAATGCTTTCGTTCGCTCTCAATGCATATTTTCGGTATTTTAGAATTACTCGCTATTTTCCATAAATCTCGTATGTGCTTTTTGTGAAAAAAGCACAATTTACGTTCGGCGGCGCTCATTCCTGCCGTCTCAGCGGAAGCCGTGCTTCACAAAAAAGTTGAAGCAAAATTTTGCGCGTGATATAATAGAAAAAATAATTGCATTTTTGAGGGGGAACTATGAGAAGGCGGTTATCATTGATTGTCGGTTTGACCATTTTACTGTCTCTTTGCGCCTGCACAAACGGCGGCAGCAAAGCCGAGGGCGCGCTTGTTCTGAAAGACCGCGCTCATTTTGACGCCATCACTCTCGGCTTTGTCCCCTCGTCTGATCATGAAACGATCATCGCGGCCACAGAAAAGCTGCCTGAGCTTTTCAGGAGCGAGCTTGCAAAGCACGGGGTTGACGCTGATGCCGTCTCCGTTCAGGTAGGCGAAAGCTACGACGCGATCGGCGAGGCAATGGTCGCAGGCGATGTTGACATCGGCTGGCTGCCCGGCGGGACTTACGCCCTGTATTCCGAAGATTGCGAAGTGATCCTGACGGCCACCCGCACCGGACTCTCCGTTGACAGCACCGACCCTTCCGCTTGGAACGACGAAAAAAACATTCCCGTCAAAACCGCTGATACCGTGAAATATTACCGCGCACTTATATATGCCGGTCCGAGTGAATATGGGCGGATGTTGGCTGAAAAAACAGGCAGGGGCGAATCGCTTACATGGGAGGAGCTTGACGCGGCGCGTTGGGCAACCCAGAAGGTCTCATCCTCCGCCGGGTATATTTACCCCAATCTCTGGCTAATGAAGAATTACGGCAAACAGCTGGCCGATCTTTCCGATGTCACGCCCTTCAGCACCGGCTATACGGATGCCCTTTCCGCCGCTGCCAACAACGAGGTTGATATTTTTGTAGGGTATGCCGACCTGCGTTCCGACTATGCAGAATGTTGGACTCTCCCTGAAAGCAGCAAAACGGCAGACGGAAGATGCGGAATGGGGCAGGAAAGCAGCATATGGCATGACATCAAGGTCATAGGCGTCACGGATGAGATATACAACGACGCCGTTGCCGTTTCGAAAAGCAGCGCACTGTATACCCCGGATATTATTAAAATAATCCGGCAGAGCCTGATCTCCATAATAAATTCTCCGCAGGGCAAGGATGTTTTCAAAATGTACAATCACACCGGATATGCTGAGGCGGCAGACGCCGATTATGAAACCGCCCGCGCCGCAATTGAATATTTTTATTGAACACGGATCAGCCTGTTATAACTCAAACAGGCTGATTTTTTGTTCTGTCTTTTCATGGCTGTGTATATGCCGCACGTCTTTTTTGACTGTACGCATATTGACAAAACCGGAATAATATATTACTATATGTACACTCTTTGCACTGCATCACTATTGATTGGCAGGAATAAGTTTGTGTGTCCTTGTCGATCAATGGTACATTCCAACTAAATTGAAATGCATTACAGTACAAACTGAGCAGGCGATGGTCTTTCGACCGTGGGGCTGGGTTACCGAAGTGTAGCAGCAGAGTGGGTTTGCACCCTCTGTGGGACAGTAGTATGTTCCGTGGAGCGGTGTATTTTTATACCCTCATGCGGGAAATGTGTGATGAGTAACAAGTATTTTGGGAGGGCTCTATGGACGAACGTAAAATTATCAAACAGCTTTCATTGACCGGAATAATCGGGAATATCGTGCTTGTGGCGTTCAAGCTGTATGCCGGTATAGCCGGTAAGTCAAGCGCCATGGTATCCGACGCGATACATTCCCTTTCCGATGTTTTCGCAACCTTTGTGGCGTTTATCGGCGTGCGCATTTCACGGAAAGCGCCTGACAGCGCACATCCCTACGGACACGACAGGTTTGAATGTCTCGCCTCGCTCGCACTTGGACTTATACTTGCCGGAACCGGCATAGGCATAGGCGTCGGCGGCGTCAAGACCGTGCTTTCCGGCAGCTATGATACGCTTGCCGCCCCATCGCTCATTGCGCTTATCGCCGCTGTCGTTTCCATCGTCGTCAAGGAAGCCATGTTCCACTACACGATGCATTACGCAAAAAAGCTCAACTCCTCCGCGTTTATCGCCGATGCGTGGCACCACCGCTCCGACGCGCTGTCATCCGTCGGTTCTCTGGCGGGTATCGGCGGGGCCATGCTTGGCTATCCTGTACTCGACTCCGTTGCGTGCATAGTGATCTGCCTGTGCATACTGAAAGTGGCATATGACATTCTCAGGGACGCGATAGACAAAATGCTTGACACCTCGTGCGGCTCACGCTACGAGGGGATGCTGTCGGAATTTATCGCAAAGCAGCCCGGTGTAGACAGTCTTGATATGCTCCACACCAGAAAATTCGGCGATAAGATATACATAGACGCGGAGATCTCCGTCAACGGTGAGCTAAGCCTTGCGGAGGCGCACGAGATCGCCGAAAGAGTACATGACGCTGTCGAGAAGGAATACCCTGATATAAAGCACATCATGATACACGAGAACCCTACGCTCACTTGACGGTTTATGTTATAATTAAATATCACGATAAATGAGGTAACGAAACAATGCCTGTAAATTACATAGAGACCGGCAGTCTCGACCCATGCTACAATCTGGCGTTTGAGCAGTACCTGCTCGAAAACAAAACCGACGGAAAATGGCTGATGCTGTGGCAGAATGCAAACACTGTCGTAATCGGCATGAACCAGAATACCGCCGAGGAAATAAACGCCGATTTTGTCAGGGCGCATAATATCACCGTTGTGCGCCGCATGACCGGCGGAGGTGCGGTTTATCACGATCTCGGCAACCTCAACTATTCCTTTATCACCGACACCGGCGACAAAGCCTCACTGAGCATTGAACAGTTTTCGCGCCCCGTCTGCCGTGCGCTTGAAAGTCTCGGTCTCAGCGCCGCAGTCGGCGGCAGGAACGACATCATTGTCGAAGGTAAGAAGGTTTCCGGCGTGGCGCAGCGGATCTATAAGGGCAGAATACTGCACCACGGTACGCTGCTGTTCCGCTCCGACGCGGATATGATCGCGGGGGCGCTGAACGCCGACCCCTCCAAATTTGAGTCCAAAAGCTCAAAATCGGTAAAAAGCCGCGTCGGCAATATAAGTGAATTTCTTCCCGACGATATGAGCTTTGAGCAGTTCCGCGAGGCGATCAGGCATCAGCTCAGTCTGGAGGGCGCAGTTGTCCGTACACTGCGTGAGGATGAGCTTGAGAAAATCAGGAACAACGCGGATGAGAAATACAGAAGCTGGGAATGGACCTACGGCAGAAGTCCGAAATACACCTTCAAAAACAAGGCAAGATTCCCGGGCGGCAGCATTGAAGTGCGTCTGTTTGTGGAGGGCGGCATAATAAAAGAAGCCGCTTTCTCCGGCGACTATATGGCCGTTACCGACTGTGCCGGCGCCGTGCGTGCGCTGTCCGGCGTGAAATTCAGCCGTGAGGATGTTCTTTCGGCGCTCTCGGCGGTGGATACGGAATCCATGTTCGGCGCGATCACCGCAGAAAATATCGCGGACGTGATCTTTAGCTCGGAATGAAAGCAAAAACCGCGGGGTAATCCCGCGGTTTTTGCTTGTCAAAGAACCTCGCAGAGGTTCTTTGACAAGTTCAGCAATCGACGCCTATTGCGTTGAGCTTTTTTTTGAGTTCATCGGTATCTCCGTGGAAGACAATGCCCTCCATGCCGCAGTAGACCGCGCCCTCGACGTTGTTTGTCGCGTCGTCAATAAAGACGCTTTCTTCCGGCTTCGCATTGAATTTGTGCAGCGCCATGAGGTATATTTCCGGCTGCGGCTTGACAAGCTTGACGTCGGCTGAGATCAGGGTGTCCTCGAAGTATTCTGAACCGGGTATTTCCGGCCAATACTCATGCTGGCGGTAGCTTGCGTTGGACAGCAGGAAAAGGCGGTATCCCTTGGCTTTAAGCTCACCGGCGAGTTCCGCCATGCCGCTCATCGGCAGTATCGGGCGATCCCACTCATCGACAAGCTGATGCACCTTTTCATGCAGGCGTTCCGGCAGACGGGCGCACATTCTTTCCGCCGCTTCCTTCTCGGTAAGCGTACCTCTGTCCATCATGGCCCACTCGACGGACACATACACCTCCCGCTCAAGCAGCGCGTTGTCCTCAGGCGAAACGTTCACGGCTTCAAGGAAGCACTTTTTGTCGAACTTTATAAGCACATTCCCCATGTCAAAAATAATATTCTTTATCATAATGATCCTCCATGCGGCAAGTTTGCCGGCTTTTTACTGTCGCAGGCGTGATTTTCACGCTGTGCCTTTTCCAAAATTCGGAGAGCGAAAAATTCCGCTCTCCGAAAATTTTTTTCATAGCCGGTATATAGCTTATACTATCTTGACCTTTCCCTTTGTAAGTCTGAACACCACCACAAGCGAAATGATCGTGGTCACTGTCAGGATAGTCGCAAGCGCGGCGGCGGTACCGTCGCTCATACGGACGACCTCCTGATAGATCGCAACGGCAATGGTAGAGGTTTTGCCGGAATAGAGCATGATGGAGCTTGACAGCTCATTGATACAGGTTATCCAGCTCAGCACCGCGCCGGACATGACGCCGGGCAGCATCATTCGCGCCGTTACGGTAAAGAACGTCTTCATCGGCGAAACACCGAGGTTTATGGAAGCCTCCTCAACATACGGGTCCATCTGATATAGGAAAGCACTGCCCGAACGCACCGTGTACGGCAGCTTTCTTATGACATAGGAAATGATCATTATCGAAGCCGTGCCTACAAGGATTATGGGCTTGCGGTTGAAAGCGACGATAAGGCCGATGCCGAGAACGGAACCGGGGATAACATACGGGAACATGATAAGAGTATCTATGAGATTCGCAACCTTGCCCTTCTTGCGCACGAGAATATAGGAAACAAGAATACCCACAATGATGATGAACACGATCGCCACGAGGGAGAAGACGTATGTATTGCGGATGTTGCGCCCAAGTCGGGAGAGAATGGAGCTGTAATTATTGAGGTTTATCCCTTTTACCACACCGGAGAAGCTGCGTTCAACAAAGGATTGGCACACGACCACTATCTGCGGCAGGAACGCAAGGGTAACGACAATATATATCGGGAAGGAAGCAAAGAAGCGCTTCCAGCCGTGAAGCTCCGTCTCCTGAGGGGGACGCAGAGAGCTCATCATATAGTTGCGCTTGTCCACAACAAGCTTCTGGAACGTAAGCATGAGCAGCGAACAGGCAACGATTATAACCGACAGCGTGGAAGCCATATACGGATCCGTCGCGCTTTCGGACATATACTCGTTATACACAAGCACCGGCAGCACGGTATAGCCCTCGCCCAGCAGCATGGGTGTGCCGAAGTCGGCAAGACAGGTCATGAAGACCATTATCATACCCGCCATGATAGAAGGCAGAATGACCGGCAGAGTGATAGTCCAGATACGTCTGAGCTTGCTCATACCAAGGTTCTCGCCCGCTTCCTCAAGGGAACTGTCTATACTGTTCATCGCGCCGGAGGTATAAAGATATATGTACGGGAACAGATGCAGCGTAAAGACAAATATTATACCCCCGCGCCCGTAAATCGTCGGCGCGGTGAGACCGATCTTCGCAAACAGCTTTGCAAGAAGTCCCGCACGGCCAAGCAGGATTATCCACGAATACGCGCCGATGAACGGAGGACTCATAAGGCTCATTATAATGAGGATATGCAGCACCTTTTTGCCTGGAACATTATAGCGCGTCATAAGATACGCAATCGGTACGCCGACGATCGTCGTCGTGAAGACGGTCGTAAAGCAGACGACCATGGAGCGGATAAGCGTCTGGTAATAATACTTTTTTTCAAAGAAGCGCTTGAAATTGTACAGCGTCAGTCCATCGACCTTTTTGGAAAAAAGGCTCTTGGTGAGTATCGTGTAAAACGGATACACGATGAACATGCACATGACAATTATTACGGCGATCTTCGTAAAAAACCAGAAATCCGGCTTAAACTTTTTTTCACCGAGTCTCACAGGCTGAGCACCTCCTCGGTATCGGAGGCATACAGACTGATGCGTTCAGGGTCAAAGCTGAGGTGTACCTTCTCGCCGTCAGCATGGACTGTGCTGCAATCCTTGGTATATTCGTTGACGATAAGGTTCTGCCCGTCGTCAAGCTCAACCTCATACTCGATATAGTCGCCGAGGAAGGTGGAGAACAGCACGGTGCCGGGCATACCGGATTCGGAGAAGAAAAGCTGTTCGGGACGTGCGGATATCTTGCCCTTGCCGGTATAAGACTTTTTCACGTTGACCTTTATGTCAAGCTCGTTCTTTATCTTTACGGAAGCCGCGCCCGCATTGGCGGCGGCAATGTCGCAGCCGATGAAGTTGGACACGCCGATAAACCCGGCGACAAAAGGATTCTGCGGCTTTGCATAAATTTCATTGGGAGTGCCGATCTGCATGATAACGCCGTCCTTCATGACCGCTATACGGTCGGAGATGGCAAGCGCCTCCTCCTGGTCATGGGTGACGTAAATCGTCGTTATGCCGAGTCTGCGCTGGAGCTTTTTGATGACGGAGCGCATCTGGACACGAAGCTTTGCATCAAGGTTTGAAAGCGGCTCGTCCATGAGAAGAACACTCGGCTCGATAACGAAGGCGCGGGCAAGCGCGACGCGCTGCTGCTGACCGCCGGAAAGCTCACTCGGCTTGCGCTGGGCAAGGTGGTCTATCTGCACCAGCTTCAGCGCTTCCTCGACGCGGGGCTTGATATCCTTTGCCGGAACCTTTCTCGCCTTAAGTCCGTAAGCCACGTTGTCAAAAACGTTCAGATGCGGGAAAATCGCATAGTTCTGGAACACCATTCCTATGTCGCGCTTATGGGCGGGAACGTCGTTTATACGCTTGTCCCCGAAATAGAAATCGCCGCCTTCAATGCTGTTGAAGCCCGCGATCATACGCAGGAGCGTGGTTTTGCCGCAGCCGGACGGACCAAGCAGCGTGAAAAACTCACCCTCTTTGATGTCCAGCGACACGCCCTTGAGTGCGACAAAATCCCCGTAACGCTTTACGGCGTCCTTGATAATTACCTGATTGCTCATTTTCTTCCTCCCTGAATGCTTGAAAAATACAAACTCATACCGCCGCAAAAAACGACGCGGCCTGTACGAGGCGATTTTTTGTTTGCGGTTATTAGGTTCTGCGCTTTTATCAGAAATCAGAAACGGAGAGCCTGTACAGCTCCCGATTTCTCATTCCTGATACGGTTGTCAGCCGATGATATCAAAACAAACGGGGGAGGTGCCGGAAAGCGGCAGCCTCCCCACAGTTTATTTATGGGATATCAAGTATCAGCCGATGGTCAGGTCGTTGAACTTCTCCTTGATAGCGTCTCTGTTGGTTGCGGCGTAGGTGAAGTCATAGGTGCCGACATGGCATTCCTCGAGGGGGCAAAGACCCTCGGGAGTAAGGTCGGAGCGGACGGGACGGCGCTTCCAATTGACGTTCTGATCCTTCTGGCACTCAAGGCCGGTAACAAAGTCGATGAACAGCTTTGCGTTATCCTCGTTGGGGCAGCCCTTGATGAGAGCAACACCGTCGGGAACAGCGGAGTTTGCTTCGGGGTAAACATAGCCGATATCGGGGTTGTCGTTGTAGAGAACAGCGGACTTCTCGATGGTCACGCCGAGAACATACTCACCGGAAGCAACGAGCTTGTGGCAGTTGCCGGAGCTGTCCTGAAGCTTGCCGTCGAGGTTTGCGATGAACTTCTCAACAAGCGCCCAGCCTTCGTCTATTGTGGGCTGAGAGAACAGCATGGTGCACAGCTGGGTGTAAGCGGAACCGGACTTGGAGGGAGCGCAGTATGCGATCTTGCCCTTCAGGTTCTCGTTGCAGAGACCTTCCCAAGTGGTGGGAACGTCAGCCTCGTCGATGAGGGTCTTGTTGTAGATGAATACCATGGGCAGGGGGGATTCGCCAATCCACATATCGTCGGCATCTTTGTATGCGTCGCCGATGACATCGTCATTTGCGCACTGATAGGGTGCAAAGTACTCGGTGTAAGCAGCGAGAGTATCTGCGCCGCCGCCCCACAGAACGTCGCCCTGGGGATTCTCGGCTTCAGCAACGATACGCTGGCACAGCTCACCGGTGCCGGCTGCAATGACCTCAACCTCTATTCCGGGGTAGGTCTCCTCAAACAGCTTTACGCCGGCTGCAAGAGGATCTGCATCGTGGGGAGAGTAGATAACGAGCTTGCCGCTGTGGGTTTCCTCAGCGGGAGCCGCTTCCTCGGCGGGAGCTTCTTCAGCAGGAGCCGCTTCGGTTTCGGCAGGGGCTGCTTCCTCAGGCTTGACCTCTGCGGGTGCTTCGGCCTTGCCGCAGGCGCACAGTGCGAACACCATAACGAGTGCAAGCAAAAGAGCAGTGATCTTCTTCATGTTGTTTCCTCCATTTATTTTAGTCGAATATGATTCAGTCGCATTCGACTTAATATATATGATTATAACTCTTGAAAATTGCAAAGTAAATATTAACCGAACCGTTACGCCAAATCTTGTTGATAATGCACATTTTTTCCTTCGGATTTTGTGTAAAACAACAAATTTTTTCGGGCTGCTGGCCGTAAATTCGGAGTATCGACGCGCAATTCCCTCTTTGCGGGCTTATTTTCCCTTTGCTTTCATCGGACGGCCGACAAGGAACGGGAACCAGCGGTTCACGATATAGCACGGAACGATCAGCACAAAAGACATTATGACCGTAAGGCATATCGCAAACAGGCTCGACGTGAGCTTGTTCGAAAGTATCTGCGCGTAAACGCCGCTGAAAAGGCGCTTGAACATTCCCTGCGCAAAGCCGAGTACCTTGCCGTGGAATGCAAAGTACAGCAGCGTATTCTGCCCGACATATGCGATATACCGGCTGCTTTTAATCACCTTGCTGAAAGCGCACACAAGCGTGCAGCCCATAACAGGGTTGATAAGCCGCGCAAACAGCTCATGCAGCCGTTCCGGCATACGGAAGTCCGTCAGATACGGATAGTATACCGAACACAGGTACACTGCCAGCAGGATAAGTCTGTTGCGGCGTGTGTTCAGCCTGTCGAACACAGGTTCAAAATTATTGCGCATGAAATAGCCGATAGTCATATAGAACATGGCGATAAATATGTAATCGGCATGCCATGGGAGATTGGAAGTACCCCACGGGAGAGACGCGCCGTCTACAAGGTGGCTGTACGCCACGTCCACGCACCACAGTGCAAATGCCAGCAGAAAGAAAAGCCACGGGCGGGTATGATCGTTCTTATCCGCCTTGCGGTTATACCATTCGATGAAGAAATAGAAGGGCAGGAACGTAGCAAACAGAGCCGGAATAAACCAGAGCTGCGCATAATGCTGACGTATCTGGGCAAGGTTCCACAGCAGCTCCGTAAGATAATCCCTATGCTCGCCGAACGAAAAGACCTGCGCAATGCTTATGTCAAGAAAGCTGAACACAAGCCACGGGACAATAAGACATCTTATCTTCTTGACGAGGAAAGTCCTGAAGTCCTGCCCTGCCCGATGCACGTAGCCCGCCGCAATGAAAAACACCTCGACGCCGCACGTCGTGTGCAGCACGGAAAGCTCGTCGCAGCCGCTTTCCAGATGCTCCAGCATTATGAACATCATGCACATCCATTTTGCCGTATCTACCCATTCGATCCGTTTTTTCACAGTATTTGTATTTATCCCGCTCACGTTATTTATCCCCGCAGAATCTGGATTCGTCATTGCTCCAGCCGTGGTCGAGGAGCCAGAAGTCATCCCCGCCGTCATCCTCCATAGCAAGCCACTCGTCATTGTCCATGGCCGCTTTTTTCATCTTTTTGCGCGTCTCATACTTTCTGAGGTCGTCAACGGTAAAGTCAAGCCCTTCCTCCCTTGCAATCGGCAGAAGCACATTCTTCACCACCGACTCGCGCACCTCGAGACTGCCGGGATAACAGTCAAGCGCAAGCTTCACCCTGTCTCTGAGGCTCTGCTCATTTTCATATCTTGCAAAAAAGACCGCAACATTTTCGTTCATTTATGACGCTCCGTGTTATTCAAGTAAAATTCGTAAGATATTATACCTGAACAGGGCGGCAAAAGCAATAACGGGTCCGTAACAGATTTTTTAAAATTTGCGAACCGTTTGCATATTGACAAAGCCGAGCCTCAAGTATATAGTGGCTTACACAGAGAATTTGGAGCGGAGGCATTACCGGTGGCAAAATATCTGACGAAGCAGCGCGGACGCCTGATTGAATATCTCAGCTCTCACACTGATGAGCAGATCACCGCACGGCAGATCGCCGACGCGCTGACGGCTGATGAAATCAGCGTCAGCGCCGTTTACCGCAATCTTTCGGCAATGGAGAAGGAAGGGCTTCTCAAGCGAAGCGCCGCCGAAAATACCAAAGAAGCTTTTTTCCGATACATGGGCTCGGACAAATGTAAAAACAGTCTTCATTTGCTGTGCCGCGTCTGCGGAAAAAGCATACATCTGGACGAGGCAAGCGCCGAACGGCTGTTTCAGAGTACACTGGAAAGCACCGGCTTTGAAATCAGCAAGGCTGAAACGGTTCTTTACGGTACCTGTGCCGAGTGCCGGAAATAAACGGAGGTGAACATCATGACAAGTAAAAAGAAGCTTTTATCCATGCTGATCGCGGCAGCGCTTGTACTTGCCATGCTCTCTCCTATCGTGTATATTGCGGCGGAATCCGGTCATGACTGCATAGGCGACGGCTGTGAGATCTGCTGCCGTATCAATGCCTGCTGCGATACTCTCAGGATCTTATCCCTTGCTGTCTGCGCCGCAGCTTTTGCCGCTGCATTTATCCGCGCTCTTTCTTCGCTTACTTCGTTCTGCACGAAATCGTGCGGCAGTTATACTCTGGTTTCTCTCAAAGTCAAACTTTCGGATTAATAAAACTTTCTATCAGGGGTGAAGTCTGCATTTCGGCAGGCTTTTGCGGCGCTGCCGCTGCCCTTGTATTTTTGCGCCCATTTGGGCTTATATTTTTAGTTTTTCCGGAGGTTTATTATGTTATTTACAAAAAATATCAAAAAAAAGTTCTTTGCAATGCTGCTTGCCGTCGCTCTGTTCGGCACATTTGCCGCCGGCTGCGGCAGTGCTTCCGCCGATAACGTGGCTCAGAACATCAAAATCGTTACCACCATTTTCCCGGAGTACGATTGGGTAAGAGAGGTTCTCGGCGGCGGTGCCGATAACGCCGACATCACCATGCTGCTTGATAACGGCGTTGACCTGCACAGCTATCAGCCCACGGCAGATGATATTGTCAAAATCTCCGACTGCGACCTGTTCATCTATGTGGGCGGCGAGTCCGACGGTTGGGTGAATGATGCTCTGAAAAATGCCACCAACAAGAATATGAAGGTCATCAATTTGCTGGATGTCCTGAAGGATACCATTAAGACTGAAGAAGCTGTTCCCGGTATGCAGGCAGAAGAAGGTCACAATCACGGTGTTGCGGACTTTGCCGACAGCGATGTAAAAGACAGAAGTCTGTCTGACTGGGACGGCGAGTGGCAGTCTGTGTATCCGTATGTCCTGGACGGCACATTAGATTCCGTCATGAAGAAGAAAGCAGAAAGCGGCACGAAAACCGCAGAAGAATACAAGAAATCCTATATTTCATCCTACGAAACTGATATTGAAAAAATCAGCATCGACGGAAATACGATCACTTATACCCGCAAGGACGGCACTTCTACCGCCACCTATGACAGCGAAGGCTTTTATATCCGTCACAAGGATGACGGAAGCAAGCAGGTGCGTTATAAATACCAAAAGGCATCTGGCGATGCCAATGCGCCGACTTACATTGTTTTCAGTGACCACAACATTTCCTCTGCGGAGCCGGAACACTTCCATCTCTACTTTGGCGAAGATGGCTTTGACAGTCTCGTCGAGGAAGGAAAGCATTTTCCCACCTTCTACCCGGCATCGCTGACCGGCGCTGAGATTGCAGATGAAATGCTGGAGCATGAGGAAAAGGAATACGACGAACACGTTTGGCTGTCTTTGAAGAACGCCGAGGTGCTTGTAAACGCCATTTCCGCGTCTTTGCAGGAGCTTGACCCCGATAACAAGGACGCCTATGCCGCCAATTCCGATGCGTATGTAAAAAAGCTGTCTGCTCTTGACGCAGACTATCAGGCTGCCGTGGACGCAGCAAGCAATAAAACCGTTCTGTTTGGCGACCGTTTCCCGTTCCGCTATCTGGTGGACGACTACGGTTTGAGCTACTACGCCGCCTTTGCGGGCTGCTCCGCCGAGAGTGAAGCCAGCTTCGAGACCATTTCGTTCCTTGCCAAAAAGGTTGACGAGCTAAAACTGCCCTGCGTACTGACTATCGAAGGTAAGGATCACAAGATCGCAGAAACCATTGTCCAGAATACGACGTCCAAAAATCAAAAGGTGCTGACGATGGATTCCATGCAGTCCACCACTTCCAAAGATGTGAAAAACGGCACGACCTACCTCTCCGTGATGGAGAAAAACCTTTCCGTGCTGAAAGAAGCATTGGGCTAAGGAGGTAGGTTTATGGCTCAGCTCACTTGTCAAAATCTCTGCGTCGGTTACGACGGAAAGCCCGTCCTGCAGGATCTCAATTTTGAGGTTCCTGCCGGCAGTTATCTCTGCATCGTCGGAGAAAACGGTTCCGGCAAAAGCACACTCATGAAAACGCTTCTGGGTTTACAGCAGCCGATCAGCGGAAAGATTCTGACCGGCGATGGGCTGAGCCGGAACGAGATCGGATATCTTCCTCAGCAGACGCCCGTGCAGAAGGATTTTCCGGCATCCGTGAGAGAAATAGTTCTCTCCGGATGTCAGGGGCGCTGCGCTCTGCGTCCGTTTTACAGCAAAAGCGAGCGGCGTTCGGCGGCGGATGCAATGGAAGAGATGCACATCAGTCCGCTCGCCCGCCGCTGCTACCGTGAGCTGTCCGGCGGACAGCAGCAGAGGGTTCTGCTTGCCCGTGCACTGTGTGCCACTCAAAAAATGCTGCTCCTGGACGAACCGGTTTCCGGGCTTGACCCTAAAGTCACAGCGGAAATGTACGGTCTTATTAAAAAGCTTAACCGTGATAACGGCATTACGGTGATCATGATCTCTCATGACATTTCCTCCGCCATTCGGTACGCAAGCCATATTCTGCACATCGGCGGAACGGTTTTCTTCGGGACGAAGGCGGACTATATCAACAGCCCGCAATGCCGGTTTATCAGCGTCGGGAAAGGCGGTGATGCTCAGTGAATGATATTATGCAGAAACTTGCCATGTATTGGGAATATCCCTTTGTGCGCTACGCGCTGTTCGTAGGCGTGTTGATCGCGCTGTGTTCGTCTCTGCTTGGCGTGACGCTTGTGCTGAAGCGTTTCTCCTTTATCGGAGACGGACTTTCGCATGTGGCGTTCGGAGCAATGGCTGCTGCATCCGTGCTGCGTCTCACCAACGATACGCCTTTTGTCATGGCCGTCACGGTTCTCTGCGCCGTTTTGCTCCTGCGCACCGGTCGGAACGTGAAAATCAAAGGCGACGCCGCAATCGCCATGATTTCGGTTGGTGCGCTGGCAGTCGGTTATCTGCTGATGAATATCTTCTCCGCCTCGTCCAACCTTTCAGGCGACGTATGCAGCACACTGTTCGGTTCAACCTCGATCCTGACGCTGTCGCCGGCCGATGTAAGACTGTGCGCGATAATGTCAGTGCTTGTGTTTTCTTTCTTTATTCTGTTTTATAATAAAATTTTTGCCGTGACCTTTGACGAGGACTTTGCAGTGGCTGTTGGGACAAAAGCAGGACTTTATAACCTGCTCATCGCCGTTGTGACGGCTGTGATCATCGTGTTAGCAATGAACCTTGTAGGTTCGCTACTTATATCCGCGCTTGTGATTTTTCCGGCGCTGTCGGCAATGCGTTTGTTCAGAAGCTTCCGCGGAGTGACCGTCTGTGCGGCGCTGCTGTCGGTAGTCTGTGCATTGACCGGAATACTCGTCTCGATCCTCGCCGGAACACCGGTCGGGTCAACGATCGTCGCCGTGCAGATAGCTGTATTTTTCACGTCATGGTTTATCGGCAGTGTTATAGGAGGCGGTCATTAATGAAAAAAGCGCTTTGCATACTTTTGACTTCTGCCGCAATATTGACATTTTATGCCTGCGGGAACACCGGTCAGGCTTTCGGCGACGCCGCTGTTCCGGAAACTGCGGTGCAGAACACTCCGACGCCCAACATTATACTTGTCACGCCGCAGCCGTCTGACCAGGTGTCAGCACGCAAGCAAAGCGGCGGCGAGGTTGATATTGACCTTACGAAGCTAAGCAGCACCGTGGTCTACTCCGAGCTTTTCAGTATAATGTATGAACCGGCAAGCTATGTCGGGAAAACCATTAAAATGAAAGGGCAGTTTTCCTATTACGAGGACCCGCAGACAAAGAATCAGTACTTCCTCTGCGTCATTACCGATGCGGCAGCCTGTTGTTCGCAAGGTCTTGGATTTACCCTTGCAGGAGAGCACAGCTTCCCTGAGGATTATCCTGAATTGGGGGCAGAGATAACGATAAAGGGCACTTTTGATATTATATATGAAGAAAACGGATATGAATATTATCAGCTTTCCGACACTGAATTTGTAGAATAACCTTATATTTTTGTAAGAACTGCACAAAACGTGCCTGGGTGTTTTGTGCAGTTTGCTATCCCCTGCGGGGGGTTATCAAAGAGTGTGTTTTCTATTATAATGTAGCGGTCAGATTTGGTAACTCCGGAGCGAAAAATGGCCGAAAAAAGCTTATATATAAACAAAGACAGAAAAAAAAATACAGCAATAGCGCTTATGGTGGCGCTGCTGGTGCTGATGTCGTTCATGTGCCTGCTGGCAGGCTCATCCAATATGAGCGCGGCGGACTGCCTGTCCGCGCTTTTCGGGAACGGGACGGCGGCAAACATCCGCATTGTGCGCAATATACGCATCCCCCGCATACTTGCCGCCATCATCGCCGGCGCAGGGCTTTCCGTGTCGGGGCTTATCATGCAGACAAGCCTCAACAATCCCATGGCTTCCCCGTCAACGCTCGGCGTTTCAAACGCCGCCGTATTCGGTGCGAACCTTTCAATAATTGCCTTTTCCGGCGGCTTTCTGTCCACCGGTAACAATCTCGCCTCATACACCGTGGGCACAAATCCCTATGCCACATCGCTTATGGCGTTTATTTTTTCAACGCTCTCCATTCTGCTCATTCTCGGTCTGTGCAAAAGCCGCTCGTTCAACCCCGGCGTGGTCGTGCTCGCGGGCGTGGCGGTCGGCGCAATGTGGACGGCGGCAACCACGGTTTTGCAATTTTACGCAACCGACGTCGGGCTTTCCGCGGCGGTGATATGGAATTTCGGCGATCTCGGGCGCGCAACATACAAAACCGATCTCATAATGCTTGCGGTCGTTCTGCCGAGCGCCGTGATATTCACGCTAATGGGCTGGCGCTACAACTCCCTTCTGAGCGGAGACGCGACGGCGCGCAGCATGGGCGTTAATGTTGACAGGCTGCGCTTTTTCTCGCTGCTTCTCGCCTCGGTAATAACCGCGGTATGCGTGTCGTTTCTCGGCGTTATCGGTTTTGTGGGGATAATCTGCCCGCACGTGACGAAAAGGCTTCTTGGGCAGGATCACAGATTCAGCGTCCCGATGTCGGCGCTTTCGGGAAGTCTCCTGCTGGTAACGGCGGATACGCTCTCCCGCAGTCTCGGCAGCGGTTCGGCGCTGCCCGTGGGCGCGATCACTTCCCTGCTCGGCGCGCCGTTCTTCATTGCGATAATTTTTTCAAGGAGGGCGAATCACTGATGCTTGAGATAAACGGCCTCTCCTTCGGCTACTCCCGCCGCTCTCCCGCAGTTCTTGACGGGCTTTCCATGACTCTCGGCGACGGGGAGATAGGTATCATTCTCGGAAAAAACGGCTCCGGCAAGACCACGCTTTTCAAAAACATTCTCGGCATTTCCCGCCCGAACGGCGGTTCTATCCTCTTCGACGGCAGGGATATTCTGAAAATGTCCCCGCGCGAACGTGCGGGATACGCGGCATATGTGCCGCAGCATATCCATTTCGGCGATCTGAGCGTCTATGATTCGATACTCATGGGGCGCGTGTCCCGCTTCGGACTTCGTGCAGGAAAGGAAGACCATGAGGTCGTGCAGCAGCTTTTGAGCGATATGCGCCTTGAGGATTTCGCTTACCGGAACGCGGAGGAGCTTTCCGGCGGCGAAAAGCAGAAGATCGCCATTGCACGTGCGCTTGCGCAGTCGCCGCGCCTGCTGATTTTTGACGAGCCGACAGGAAATCTTGACGTCGCCAATGAGGAGCTTATTATCGAGGAAGCCAAAAAAATCGCACGGGAAAAGAACATAAGTATTCTTTCCTCCCTGCACGATTTCAATCAGGCTCTGTACTTCGGAGACAGGTTTTTTTTCCTGCGGAACGGAAAAATAACCCATTCCGGCGGCGCGGAAACGGTAAATGAGCAGTCGATAGGCAGCACCTTTGACATATCGGTGAAGATCATCACCGTCGAGAACAGGCGTGTAGTTCTCGGCGGAAAGTATTACGAAAGCTGATCAAATAAATCACAACGGAGGACAGACATGATAAAGAAGCAGGACGTCATTGATTTTTTTAACCGCTGCGCCCCCTCATGGGACGCCGAAATGATAAGGGACGACGGCATCATAAACACCATTCTCGACAACGCCGGGGTTTCCTCTGGTAAGACAGTGCTTGACGTTGCCTGCGGAACGGGCGTCCTCATCGGGGACTATCTCAAAAGGGACGTAAAAAGCGTCACGGGCATTGACATTTCCCCGGAAATGATAGAGCGTGCAAAGGTCAAATTCACCGACCCGAGGGTGTCGTTCTCCTGCTGTGACGCGGAGGAATTTGACGGCGGCGTGAAATACGACGCAGTCATGATATACAACGCCTTTCCCCACTTTCCCGACCCGGAAAAGCTTCTGGAGCATCTCTCCGGACTGCTCGCAGATGGCGGTACGCTCACCGTCGCGCACGGCATGAGCCGTGAAACGATAGACGCGCACCATCACGGATCGTCAAAGGATGTTTCAATGGGGCTTATGGAGGCGGAAAAGCTGGCCGGAATTATCGGAAAATATCTCACCGTCGTTGTGGAGCTTTCCGACGACAGAATGTACCAGGTTACGGGCAAAAAGGTCTGATCCTTTATAATACCGTGCGGTGTTTCATACACGCAGGCGAAAAAGTTCTGTAAGGACTTTTTGACAAGCTGTGCGGCTGTCCCTTGTAGGGACAGCCGCATTTTCATTTTAAATTATATCATTTATCACAGCATCGAGGAACCGCCTGTAACTATCCAGCAGGCAAGAAAAGAAACCGTGAACGCGCCTACCCAGACGCTTCCCGTGCGGCGGTATATATATGTGCACAGTATGCTGAACACAAGCACCTTAGGTGCCGTCCGCCTCGCTGTCCTCGCCATAGTTGACAGTGACTTTGTGGTTTACATAACCTCTGCTGAGCAATCCGGCGGAGGTGGAACCATGGCCGTATTCGTCAAGCGCCATGACGACGGCGCCGCGCCTTGCCAGCTCGATAGCGTAGGCCGCGCAGGTCTCATGGTCGTTCTGATAACCGTGGAGCAGCAGAACGCCGGGAGCGGGGCTGTCCTCTGTCGCGGTATCGGGCGTATAGAGTTTATAGGTGAGCCGTCCCGCGTCCGTATCAATGACGCCGTAGGAGACATCTATTCTGCCGCCGTCAGTCTGTATGCCGTTGGCGATGATCATCGCAGCAAATATCACTACCAGAAGCACGGCAGCACGGCGGCCGATTTTTTCGGATTCCCTTTCAAGTTGTTTTCTCCTTCCGACGTGGTATAACCACAGATTCGTTTAATTTTATCACATTTTGTGGGAATTTCAAGCATATTATTTATTGCTTCCGGTTCTTTTGGACATAGTTCAGCGTCCCATGTATCAGAAATCTCCGTCTGATACATGGGACGCCGTTCATTTTTTCCGGTTTGTTATTTGACCCTTACCGTGATCGTGACTTTCTTGTTGGAGCCGTCGGAGGAGATCAGGGTTATGACCGCGCTGCCCGCTCTCTGACCTGCAATGACCGCAACCTGCGGATTGCCAGCCTTATCGTATGTCATTGCTGCGCCCACAATATTCGGGTTGCTGGATTTGACTGTCCAGTCGGAGAAGCTGTATATTTTTCCGTCCGTGCGCTGGCACAGCACCGGCAGAAGCGTCGATCCCTTTTGCCTTGTCATATATCCCGGCAATTTGAGATTTGTATAATTTTTGCCATTATGCTCCACAAGCAGCTTGGATATCGGTGCGGCAGCGAGATTGTATCCGACACTGCCGGACATATTCGTGCCGTCGGTAGTATAGGCAACGGCATATACGGTAAAGTTGTACTCATCGTCTAAATCGCAATTGCTTTTCAGCACATTATACGCATTTCTTGAAGCCGTCAGCTGACCGGTTGTCCGGTTCATGGTAAACAGCTTCTTTTCCCATGCAAACTTTGAAAAATCATCCACATAGGAGCCGTCCAGTTTATCAAAGGCTATAACCGCATACTCCCAATCGACCTTCTTGATAGTAGGTACGCCGTGGGCATCGCCGAGTACGACTGTGCTGCGCACGGATTTTCCGCTTGCAAGAGTACCCGTCTCGTAAAGCGATGCTTCCTTTGACACAACGTTCACGCTTGACGCGGGATTTACGACAATGATGCTGACGGAGTGGGACTTGCGCCCGGCGTCAGTCGCTTTGCAGGTTATCTTCGCTTTGCCGGGTGCTACCGCCGTAACAAGACCGTTTTCATCCACGACTGCGACCTTGGGGTTGCTGCTCGTCCACTCAACCTCGCAGGGCAGCGGCGACCTCGTCGGTTTAAGATTGACATGGGAATAATACCATGAACCCGTGTCGAATGCGTCTGTGGCAAAGAGAGTTGCTTCCATTAGCGAATAATCCCTGCCGGTTTTCCAACGGCCGCTGAAGCCGACGTCGCTTATCATCAGCTTTATCTGAGCGATCTCGGAGCTGACACGGACTGTCTTTTCGGCATAAGCGCTCAGCCCTGAGCAGACCCAAATCTTAAACTCCGTGATCGGAGTGTTCTTCGGAACGGTCACTCTGCCGCGCTGGTCTATCGTGATGTGGAAGCGCTTTTCAATTTCTCCAGAGTTTTCAAAAGAAACGCCCCATGTGACGGTTCTGAAATTCGCCGTTTGGGGCAGTAAGCCCGCCGTATATGTCACGGTTTTTCCGGCGGCAACGGTGCTGAGGCCGGATATCGTCAGTGCGTCCGCACACGAAAGCACCTTGACGGGAATCGACGTCTTGACGTTTGTGCCGTCCTTTGCGGCGCAGGTGATAACCGCGCTGCCTCTGCCGGTCACGCTCACAAGCCCCGTTTCGTTAACGGTCACGACCTTTGTGTTGCTGCTCTTCCATACGTATGTATCGTCATATACCGGAGTCTTGATGTCGCTTGCTTTATAGGAGACTGCCGACAGCTGAACAGGCTGTGATTGTGCAGCCGAATTGACATATAATGTCAGGTTCTTGGCACGCTGCCCGTCTTCGTCAAGGAGCTCTATTCTCCTTGTCGGGTCCAGAGGAGCGACCTCGATCTCAACTTTGGCGAATTTAGTCGGATCGTCTGCTGCACGTGCGTAAACGGTAACTGTTCCTTTATCCTTTGCGCCCGTTTTCAGCACACCGCGGCTGTCTATTGACGTGCCTCTGAAATCGCCGTTCATTTCGTCTTCGAGCATTTCCCATATCACCTTCTGGTTCGCCTCGGCGGGAAGCACCTTGGTGGTCAGAGTATACGATTTTCCGCTTATAAGCTTTTGCGGATAATCGGTTATCTCAACGCCAGTCGGCTTCGCATAGCCGACCTTGACGGCAAGGCTCGTCACACGGCTCACCATGCCGAGGCCGTTGACCGCCGCCGCCCGCACAACGACGCTTTTGCCGACGGCAAAGCCGTTGTCGGCGATCAGCGGAATCCATGCCGTTCCGCCATCTGCCACCGTTCCGGTCACAACGCCGTTCTTGATGGAAGGAATCTTGCCGCCGACGGTGTAGATTATAGTCTCGGACGAATCCGCAGCACTTATTGTAAGCATGGAGCCGTAAGGCAGACTGCCGTCCTTGGCTTTAAGCTCCTCCGGCGTAATGACCGGCGCTTTGTTTTCGGTATTGAAGAGCTTGGACGCGTCAACAATGCCCTTGTTGGTTGCTTTCTTTATCGCCGTCTCAACTTGTGCGGGCGTCGCGGTGGGATTTATGCTCAGATACAGCGCACAGACGCCGGAGACTACCGGTGCTGCCATTGAGGTGCCGCCGTGTGTCTCGTATGCATTGCCGAACACGGTTGACATTATGTTGGAGCCGGGCGCGGTCACATCCGCCCACGGGCCGTAGTTTGAAAACGGCGAGAGGGTATTTGCCGCGGTGGAAGACTGCACGGCAATAAGGCCGGGTATGTTGAAAGCGGCCGGATAACACTGAATATTGCTGCCGTCATTGCCCATTGCAACGACAACGGTTATGCCCGCCGCTATGGCTTTTCTGATAACGGCTTCATACTGACTGCTGTAAAAATACCCGCCAAGGCTCATATTCATGACCTTGATAGAGGGGTCGGCCGCTTTTGCGGCGATCACATTATTTATGCCCTGGATTATGTCGGCGGTCGAACCGCCGCCGCCCTGAAAAACTCTCTCAGAGTAGATCTTGGCCTCGGGGGCGATACCCGCGCCGCCTATGCCGTTGCCCATCTGCGCGGCGACGATACCGGCGACGTGCGTCCCGTGATCAGAGCCAAGCGCGCCCCAGTCTTTTACGGACTGTCTCACTTTGACGTTATTATTGAGGTCATCATGCATATCAACGCCGCTGTCTACTACGGCGACGGTAACGCCCGCGCCCTTTGTGACACCCCATGCCTCATAGGTGTTGACTATATCATGCATATACTGATAATTATATGACGACGGCTGTGACATATAGGTGTCGGGATTGGCAGTGCTTTCATACCATGCCTTCCATGAGCCTTTGACGGAAACGCCGTTTTCATCACGGTAGGCAAAGGTGGATGCATCGTCAAGTCCCGCATCGGGTTCCGGGATAATGCCGCAGATATAGTTCGCCTCAACGGCGGGCATATTGTTGTTCATATCCGCCGCCGCGGCAACGGCGTCAAGCACGGAAGCGCCGTTCAGCGTCAGCACTGCGACGCCGCCCGCATATTCCGCAAGCACAGCGCCGTATGCGTCCGCAACCAGCTGCGCATATTCCGGCGTATCGGCGATAAAGAAGACCTCGCCGTCAACGTAGTCAACGCCGGGTACAGCTTCCGCAAGCGCTTCGACAACGCCGTTTGCGTCAAGCGCCTGTTTTGCCGCCATTTCATCCGCAGAAAGGACATAGCCCTCCGGCATACCCGGAAACAGCTTTTCTCCCTCTTCCTCTTCCTCGGATTTCTCTTCTTTTTCTTCCTCGGATTCTTCTTCGGTTTTTTCCTCTTCTTCCGATTCTTCGGCTTCGTTCTCACCGGCTTCCTCGCCGTCCTCAGTCTCGGCAGGTTCTTCGCTCGGTTCCTCGGTCACTTCCTCGGGTTCTTCCGGTTCGGGCGGAAGTTCCTCCGACTCCGTCTCCCCCGGTTCCGTCTCGATGATATCCGGCTCGGTCAGCTCCGCTTCTTCAAGGATCTCCGCGCCGTCAACGTCCTCCGCCGCAAACCCCGCAGGGCAGAGCGACAGAACAAGCACGAACACAAGAAGCAGCGAAATAAATTTCCTGAAATTCCCCATGTCATCCTCCATTATATATACATATATATTCTCTTCTATTAATTTATCATTCTTTACACAGACCGTCAAGAGCTTTTTAATTTTTTGTTAACAAATTTTCCCGACAACAAAATTTCCCTTAATAAATTACTTCCGAGAAATGTAAAAAACGGGGAGCTTTGATGCTTTTTCAAAGTCCCCGTCCGTCTGCCTTTTTCCTCGCCGAAAACAAAACCACCGGTTCAGCCGGTGGTTTTAATTTCAATTGGTATATGACATATAGTTTATTTCAAGCGGCGGGAAGCCCTGTTCTTCGCCCCATTTGATAAGCTCCGCCGGATCCTTGTCGGTATAGTAGGACGCGACGCCCGATGCAAAATCGACAAGCTCTATCCCGTAATCCGCGGCTATCTTTTCCGCCTCATCCTGTGTTTCGACAAGTGCAAAAAGCGGCTTCTCCTTGGAATACTCCAAGCGCATCGCGCCGCTGCCTACGGTGTCCGTCGGTCTGCGCATATTTTCTCCCTTATTGATCATTTCCGCTGCCTCCTGTTCGGTTCTGACTGCCGGCGCGCTTTCGTTTGCGGTGCAGCCCGCCGTGAAAAGCATCACCGCGGCAATCAGGAGTATAAGCCGTGCTTTCATCGCTGTGTCCTCCTTATGTTTAATTAAAAACTTTAAAGAACATTTCCGTTCCCATGCTCAGTTGAAGCTGTCCGCGCCTGCACGGAACAGCATATCCACACGCTCACGGAGCGCCGCGTTTTCTGCCCGCTCAAGCCGGGGATCGTCCTTCAGAAGCAGCTTCGCCTCGTCCTGCGCCTGCTGCATCACGCGCATATCCGCCCCCAGATCGGCGACGTGCATCTCCGGAAGCCCGTGCTGCCGCGAGCCGAAAAAATCCCCCGGTCCGCGAAGACGCAGATCCTCCTCCGAGATTTTGAAGCCGTCGTTTGTTTTGCTCATCACCGCAAGGCGCGCCCTGACGTCAGCGCTGTTATTGTCGGAGACCATGACGCAGTAGCTTTTATGTTTTCCGCGCCCCACGCGTCCGCGCAGCTGGTGAAGCTGGCTCAGACCAAAGCGTTCGGCGTTCTCGATTATGATGAGCGCGGCATTGGGAACGTCAACTCCTACCTCTATGACTGTCGTTGCGACAAGAATGTTCGTCAGTCCTGCGGAAAAATCTCTCATTATTGCATCTTTTTCCTTCGGCTTCATCCTGCCGTGGACGCAGGCAATGCGCAGATCGGGAAAAGTACGCGCAAGCTCCTGCGCGTGCTCGGTCGCGGATTTGAGCTTTACGGGCAGCTCCTCATTTTCGTCCACCATCGGACAGACGACAAATACCTGCCGCCCCTCGCCGGTCAGCTTTCTTATAAACCCGTTGAGCCGCTGACGGTAGCTCTCATTCACGGCAAAGGTATCGACCTTCTGCCTGCCGGGCGGAAGCTCGTCGATCACCGACACGTCAAGGTCCCCGTATATCATCAGGGCAAGCGTGCGCGGGATAGGCGTTGCGGACATTACAAGCACATGCGGCTTTGCGCCCTTTGCGATAAGCGCGGAGCGCTGACGCACACCGAAACGGTGCTGCTCATCCGTCACAACAAGGGCAAGATTGGAATACTCCGTATCACCGGAAAAAAGCGCGTGCGTACCCACGACAAGTCCGCACCCGCCGCTGCTCATCAGTTCCTTGGCGGCGCGCTTCTCCTTTGCGGTCATCGCGCCGGTAAGCTTCACGACGCGTATGCCCATCGGCGAGAGCAGCTCTGTAAGATTATTATAATGCTGCTCGGCAAGGATCTCGGTGGGCGCCATGAATGCGCTCATGTATCCGCTGCGGCAGACGGCGTATATAAGCGCCGCCGCAACGAGCGTTTTCCCGCTGCCGACGTCGCCCTGCACAAGCCTGTTCATCACGTTGCCTGAACACATATCCGCAAGCGCCTGTTCGACCGCCCTGCGCTGTGCGTTCGTGGGCGAAAACGGGAGCGCGTTATAAAATTCCCCGATGTCAGCGCAGGATATCTTTATCCCGCTCTCGACCACGCGTTCGCTGTGCATTTTGTCGAGAGCGCAGGCAAGCACAAACAGCTCCTCGAAAATGAAGCGCCGCCGCGCAAGCTCCAGCGTTACAAAATCCGTCGGGAAATGGATGTTTTCATATGCAAAGCGGCTCTGCACAAGACCGCACTTTTCCCGCACCGCGTCCGGCAGCACATCCGGCAAAGTCTCGCCGCACAGCCGCAGGCCATGACGCACGGAATCGACGATGTTTCTCTGAGTCAGCCCCGCGCACATCCGGTACACGGGCATGATGCGCCCCGTCACGGCATTATCGGCGTTTTCGCTCTCGTGTACGGGATTGGCCATCGAGCGGCGTCCGCCCGTCATCTCGACCCTGCCGTAGAAGCAATAGCACTCGCCCTTTACAAACTGATCCCTGAGATAATTCTGGTTGAAATACGTTATATCGACGGCGCCGCTGTCGTCCACGGCGCGGAACTTCACAAGCTCCATACCGCGCCGGATGCGCACAAGCTTAGGCGTGTCCGCGACTATCGCCTTTATGCAGCACGGCATATCGGACGTCGTCTCCGCGATAGGGACAAACACGCTTCTGTCTTCGTATTTTCTCGGGAAGTACGAAACAAGGTCATAGAGAGAAAAGACCCCAAGCTTATTGAAAGCCAGCGCCTTTTTCTCCCCTATTCCTTTTATATATCTTACGTCTGTATCAAGCGCCGCCATGTCATTCCCTGTACTTGAGCGTATAGGTGTCGTTGGAAAGGGTAAACTTCTCCATAAGCCCTATCGTGCATATTACCTCGTTGCTCTTTGTGACAAGTATCATTTCAAAGCCGCCGTTTGCACGCCAATAGTTGAGCGCGTTTGTCTCGCCCATTACGAACATGGCCGTTGAAAGGCAGTCCGCCGTGGTGCCGTCGTCGCATATTATCGTGCAGGAGAGCAGCGTGTTGTTCGCGGGGTAGCCGGTAGTCGGGCTTATAAGATGATGATAGGTATTGCCTTCGGCATTGGTAAAGAAGCGCTGGTATGTGCCGCTGGTGACGACTGCCGTCTCGCCGACGCTGACAACGCCGAGATAGCTCTCCGTATGGTTGGGGTCCTGGATAGCGACATTCCAGTTCGTGCCGTCAGGCTTCAGCCCAAGCGTCTGCACGTTGCCGCCGAGGGAGATTATGCCGCTCGTCACGCCCGCCTGACGCATGGAGCCTACCGCGTTCTGCGCGGCGCTGCCCTTTGCGCAGCATGCAAAGCTCAGCTCGCCGTAGGACGGGATAGTGACGGAATACGCACCGGATGCCGGAAAGCTTGACAGCACCATCTGGTCAAAGCAGCGCCTTGCAAGCTGCTCCTGTATCTCCGCGTCTGTCGGGGTGTAGTACTTGCTGTCAACAAAGCCCCACTTTTTGATAAGCGGATAAAGCGTCAGGTCGAGCATACCGGTCGCGCTTGAGTTATACGTTTTGGTCTTCTGGTAGATGCCATATGCCTTTGACAGCATATCCGCCACCTGACCGGTCACAACGGTGCTGCCGCCCTGAGCATGGTTAATGGCGTACACCGTACTCGTCTCAAGCTCCGGATCGAGCATCGCATCCATGGATTTTATAACGCTTTCCGCCGCGTTCAGCCCTTTTTCGGCATTTTTTCCGTAGGCGATGAGCGTCATAACCGTGTCCATCGCGTATACCTCTCTCTGCACCTTCCTTGTCTCGCCGCAGCCGGTGAGTGAGGCAAGCGTGACGGCGCACAGCAGCAGGCATAACGCTTTAGATAATATCTTTGTGTGCTTCATAGAATTCGTTGTAGTCCTTTAACATATATTTGAGCAGATTGGGCGTGTCAAGCTGATACGGACAGCGGCTTCTGCAAAGCCCGCACTCCACGCAGTCGTTTATTTTGTTCATCTTTGCGCGCCACTCATCTGTCATATACTGCCGCCACGGGGAACGGCGCAGGAGCATATCCATCCTTGCGCAGTTGTTTATCTCGATCCCCACCGTGCAGGGCATACAGTAGCCGCAGCTGCGGCAGAAGTTGCCGGAAAGCTGCTCTCTGTCGGCCTTTATCTGCGCGGAAAGCTGCTCATCCATCACGGGGTCTTCCTCCGCAAGCCCCATCCAGCACTCAAGCTCCTCCATCGTCTGGATTCCCCAGATCGGTGCGACGTTGTCGTATAGGTTCATAAAGGCGTGGCAGGCTCTCGGGTTCGTTCCGAGCAGTCCGCCGGCAAGTCCCTTCATTGCGATAAAACCGACGTCGGCATTCTTTGCCCGCTCCGCAAGGTCAAGATCGCGCTGAGCGGATATGTAGCTGAACGGGAACTGCACCGTTTCAAAGGCGCCGGAATCTATGCACTGTTCAATAACGCCGACCCTGTGCGAGGTAACGCCTATATGCCCTATCCAGCCGCGCTCCTTCGCAATGAGCGCACCGGCGTATGCGCCATCCTTGTCCTCGGCATACGGAACCTCCGGCACATTGTGGAATTGGAAAAGGTCAATATAGTCTGTTTTCATCATCCTGAGACTGTTCTCGATATCGGCAAGCACACCGCTGCACGTTCTTGCTGCGCTCTTTGTGGCAATGACGATATCGTCACGGACGCCGCTCAGCGCAAGGCCGATCTTCTCCTGACTGTCGGTATACGCCGCGGCGGTATCAAAAAACCTTATGCCGCGCTCATAGGCGCTGCGCAGGAGCTTCACACTGTCTTCCATACTGCATCTCTGCACCGGCAGACAGCCCATGGCCGGTTTTGTTACAACAAGTCCGCTTTTTCCAAGTCTTACAGTTTTCATTTTCTCCTCCGTATTTTCCGCCGCCTCATACGGCAAAAATAATGCAAACACGCTATTTACTTTGCGACGATTCTTTGCTATAATGTGCAGGATAGATTTCTGTTTGTTAGGATATTATATCAGATAATGCTTATATTGTAAACCGTAAACCGTTTTCTTCCCCTTCCGTGGCTTGTCCCGCTTTAATATGTGCCCGTAGCTCAGCTGGATAGAGTGTCAGACTCCGACTCTGAAGGTCGCAGGTTCAAATCCTGTCGGGCATATGCGTCAGAAAGAGTAAGCACCGTTCCGTTTCCGTCTTACGACGAAAACTGCACTATGCTTACTCTTTCTTCCTTTTCCGAATCAAACCCACTCCGTTGGGCTTTGATTCGGGCATTACGCGGGAGATTGGCTCCATAAGGTCATCAGCCGCCGCAGGCGGCGTCAGATCGACCGTTGGTGTTGTTTTTCCTTTTCCGAATCAAACCCACTGCGTTGGGCTTTGCCGTCATGCTCCCTATCGTATCGAGGGAGCATTTTTCTTTCCGCACGGCGGCGGTATTGCTTGCGGCGGGGCTGTATGCATGGTAAAATATAAAATATTACACTGAGAGGCGGACAATAGAGAGATTTTGGGGGACATCCGGATGCATACGTCAAAAAATAAGCTCTTGATAAAATTGACCGCGGCGGCGCTGACCGCGGTATTTCTGCTGTCCGCGCTGCTGCCGGTACGCGCAGAGGCGGCCGGTGCGGGAGACAAAACCGTCCGCGTCGGATACGTGCAGTCCAAAGCATATGAGGAACGGCGGGAAGACGGCTATATGAACGGCTCGGGGTATGAATACCTTCAGGAGATATCTTACATAACCGGCTGGACCTATGAATACGTTTTTGCCTCCTTCAGCGAATGTTACGATATGCTTGTCAACGGCGAGATCGACCTGCTCGGTGATGTGAGCTACAGCGCAGAGCGAGCAGAGCTTGTTGACTTTTCCGCATATCCGCAGGGCAAGGAGACCTATTGGCTATGCACCGATGCCAACCACACCGTGCTGACAAGCGGCAAGCTTGAGCTGTTCAACAATTGCCGCATCGGTGTGCTTCAGGGCAGCTATCAGCACAGACTGCTGAAGGAATGGCTTGCAAAAAACAACATTGACGCGCAGATCTTTCTGTACAGGAGCTATGACGATCTGTCGGTTGCGCTTGGAAACGGCGTGGTGGATGCCATCGTAACGCAGGATTATTCCGTGCTGAACACCTTTACACCGATAATGGCACTCGGCTCAAGCGAATACTATTTTGCCGTATCAAAGCAGCGTCCCGACCTGCTGGACGCTCTGAACATGGCGCTTGGCGAAATACAGCTCAGCGATCCCGATTTCAACAGCACAGTTGCCCGCAAGTACCGTATCAGGCTCAGAAGCTCCATGGAGCTTAATACGATTGAACGGCAATGGCTTGCCGCGCACGACAATACGCTGCGTCTCGGGCTGCTTGCGGAGAGTCTTCCTTATTCCAAGCAGAATGACGACGGCGGCGCCGCCGGTATTCTGAGCGCGCTGGCTGATAATATGGTGCAGGAATTCGGCGTCGAAATAAAAATACGGTTTTACTCAGACAACACAGAGCTGGTAGAAGCACTTGAACGCGGCGAAGTGGACGCTATCGGTCCGGTATACAACGATTATTATTTTGCCGAGCAAAGCAATCATCTGCTGACAAATGAGGTTATCTCCGGAACGCTTGTCGCCATATATGATAAAGAAGACTTCGATGTGAACAGCGGCATAGTAGCCGTTTCAAACGATGTACTCATGACGGAGCGCGTCACGCGGATGCTGTTTCCGAATGCGGAGCCGCTTCTGTGCAGCGGGCAGGGGGCCTGTCTTGACGCGGTTATTTCCGGCAAGGCTGACTTTGCGCTTGGCTCCTCCATGCGTCTGAATCTTCTTCGCCAATACCCCGCAATGCAGGAGCTGCAATTTGCCGATCTGCCGTTCTCCGTCAGTGTGGCGCTTTCAACCACGCGTGACAACACAATAGCCGTCTCTATTCTGAACAAAGGAATTGCTCTGTCTGGCACGCTTCTCAGAGGCAGTCTGCTGGCGAAGAACAGCTATGTGCAGACCAAGCCTACTCTGAAAGAGTTTTTCCGCAATAATATAGTGATGACGCTGACCTTCGGCGGCGCGTTCATCGCCGTGCTGCTCGTAATGGCCGTACTCCTTTACAAGAAAAACAAGCAAACAACTTACGCGCTCGAAAAGGTGCGCAAAGCCAATGCCGCAAAGACGGAATTTCTCTCCCGCATGAGCCATGACATTAGAACTCCCATGAACGCCATAATCAATCTGACAAATCTCGCGCGCAGAGAGAACGATATCACGGTTGTTCACGATTATCTCAGCAAGATATCGGTATCCAGCGATTTCCTGCTGGGGCTTATCAACGATATTCTTGATCTGAACAAAATCGAAAGCGGTGAGCTGACGCTGCATGAGGTGCCCATGACGAACGAGGACTTCTACACCTCTATAAACACGGTCATACGTCCGCTGATGGATGCACGGCATATTAACTTTCACTGCGATATCATGGCCGGCGACCTCCCCATCATGGTTGACAAGCTGCGCTTCAATCAGATTTTTTTCAACCTTCTGGCCAACGCCGCCAAATTCACCCCTACGGGCGGCGACGTATGGTTTGTGCTGCGCTGTGAAAACATAGACAACGATATGCTCAAAATGCGCTTTACCGTGCGCGACAACGGCATCGGCATGAGCGAAGAATTTTTGCAGCACCTGTATGAACCGTTCACGCAGGAACATTCGCAGCTCAATGACAAGACAAAAGGAACGGGACTCGGTCTCCCCATTGTCAAAAGCCTTGTGGAAGCCATGGGAGGGACAATCTCCGTTAAAAGCAAGCTTGGGTTTGGGACGGAATTTGTCGTGACGCTGTACGCACACATCGTAAAGGAAAGCGAAAAACCGGAAACGCAGGAGCAGGAAAAAGTCAACCTCAGCGGTCTTCACATTCTGCTTGTCGAGGACAATGAGATCAATACCTACGTCGGCAAGCTCATTCTTGAGGAAGCAGGCTGCATAGTGGAGACGGCCTCAAACGGCTGCGCCGCGGTGGATATTTTCAAGGCGTCCAAGCCGTTTTCTATCGACGCGATCCTTATGGACGTGCGTATGCCGCTGATGGACGGTCTTGAGGCCACCAAAGTCATTCGCGCACTCAAGCGTTACGACGCGGCGACTGTTCCCATAATCGCCATGACCGCCGACGCATTCACCGAGGAAAGCAAACGCACTATTGACGCAGGCATGAACGCGCACCTTTCAAAGCCCCTCCAGCCGGAGCTTCTGTATAGCACTCTTGCAAAGTGCACCCGTAAAACGGTTGACAGCTCCCCTCCGGCAGACAGCCCGCAGCAGCAGAATTAAGAGCTTAAACAAAAAGAGCCAAAAGACCTCGTGTTTCAGGTCTTTTGGCTCTTTTACCGGTTTATTATATTTCTCTATATCAGGTCATTATTTTGAGCTTATCATCCAGAGAGCCGTCTTCGTCAAAGATGAGTTTTTCTCTGAACGTGAGATACACCTTGTCGCCAAGCTTCATGCGGTGATACGTCTCGGGCGGGGCGATAACTCTTACGGTGACGTCGCCGACCTTTACGCGGCAGTCGTCCACATCGCCGAGATAGTACTGACTTTCCAGAACGCCCTCAAGCTCGCCGCCGTCGAGGGATATGCTGATCCTTTCAGGACGCAGGGCAAGCTCAACGCGGCCCGTCTTGTCTCCGTCATAGGCGATGGACTGGTTCGTATTGTCAAGCACTATCCTGCCGCCGGCAATGTTGCCCTTGAGGAACACGACCTTGCCAAGGAAGTCCGCTACGAACTGGTTGGCGGGGTGGTCGTATATATCTGCGGGGGATGCGACCTGCTGCACAACGCCTCTGTTTATAAGAATGACCCTGTCGGACATCGCCATTGCTTCGGTCTGATCATGGGTGACGTACACGACGGTTATGCCGAGACGTGCCTGTATTTCCTTTATCTCAAAGCGCATGCTCTCACGCAGCTTTGCGTCAAGGTTTGAAAGAGGCTCGTCAAGCAGCAGCACCTGCGGTCTTGCGACAAGCGCCCTTGCAAGCGCAACACGCTGCTGCTGTCCGCCGGAAAGCTGGCTGGGTATACGTTCGGCATACTGGGAGAGATGGACGATCTCCAGAACCCTGTCAACTTCCTTCTTTATCTCGTCCTTCTTCTTTTTCTGGATGGTAAGCGGATACGCCACGTTTTCGGCAACGGTCATGTGCGGCCAGACGGCATAGGACTGGAACACCATGCCTATATCGCGCTTCTCGGGCGGCACAAAGGTCTTCGCGGACGAAACCACCCTGTCGCCTATGAGGATCTCGCCGGTGGTGGGCTTTTCAAATCCGGCGATCATTCTGAGCATGGTCGTCTTGCCGCATCCGGATGGGCCGAGCAGAGTTATGAACTCGCCGTCCTGAAAGCTCTGGTTGAATTCCTTCAGAACAACATTGTCCCCGAAGGCTTTTGTTACGTTTTTTATAGTAATACTTGCCATATTATCCTCCATATTCTCCGTGCGGTTCCCCGCACGGCTTTATCAATGTTCCCGCGTGCGGCGGGTCAAACCGTTTCCACTTGCTTAAATCGCAAACTTGCCCTTTGTTATCTTGTTGAGAACAAAATTCAGCACGACAACTATCATCAGGATGCCGAACGCCATTGCACAGCTCTGCGGCTGGCTGGTGAACGTCCAATACTCATAGAGCTGGAAGCCGATAGTCTTTGTTGTGTTGGAATAGAGCAGGGTTGTCATTGAAAGCTCATAGAAGCTGGGTATAAAGATAAGGAACCAGCCGGCTGCAATGGAGGGGAAGATCAGCGGTCCGGTTATTTTGAACATGGTTCTGAACCATGACGCGCCGGATATCTGCGAACATTCTTCCAGAGACACATGTATCTGGCTCATGGCGGAGACAACGGTCCTCATGCCCATCATGAGGTATTTTATAAGGTAGGCAATGATCATGATATAAGCGGTGTTGTAAATGTTTATACCGAAATCGCCTTTCATCGTCATGATGAGCCCGAGGGCGATAACAACGGACGGAGTACCCGAGCCGAGAGTTATCAGGAAATCGGGTATCTTTCTGCCGCGCACCTTTGTACGCTGGAGAAGATAGCTCATGGAGCAGGCAATTATTATACCCACGGTTGCGGTAACAGCGCCGAAGACAAGGCTGTTCTTGAGACAGTGCATTGTCTCCTCGCGGGAGAATATCGTCTTCCACTGGGAAAGGGTGAAGTTGCCCGCGTTGGTAACCGCCTTGCCAACGTCGATTTTGAACGATGTGGTAAGGATCGTGGCAAAGGGGATGAGAATGACGATGACCGCAAAGAGCGTCACAAGAACCGTGATCGGAACGCGCCACTTGCCCAGATCGACATTATTGGGCTGCGTGGATTTACCGGAAACCGTTATGTACTGCTTCTTTGCAACAACAAAGTCCGAAACGAACAGAATTATTATCGCCAGCAGCATCAGGAACACCGCAAGACCGGTCGCGTCGCTCAGACCCTGTGCGCCGAGGCCGTTATACTCAATTATTCTCGTCGTGACGGTATGCACCTTGCCGGGTGCGCCGATAATGGACGGGATGCCGTAGCAGCTCATTGCGCACACGAACACAAGAAGCGCACCGGCGATGAGTGAGGGCGTCATCATGGGGAGGGTGATCTTGAACACGGTTTTGAGAGAAGAAGCGCCGGATATCTGGGAGGCTTCCTCAAGGGAGGGATCCATTTTTTCCATTGCTCTGGAAATGGTGATGAACGCATAGGGATAGTAGAAGGTGGTAAGAACCCAGATAAGACCGCCGATAGAATAGATATTCAGAGGGCCGGGAGTGTCGCCAAGGCCGAATATCATGCGGAGCACCTGGTTTATCGTGCCGACGTTGGGGTTGAGAAGTCTCAGCCACGCCATTGCGCCGACGTACGGAGGAACCATATAGGTCATGACGAACAGCGAACGGAAAAATTTTCTGCCGTAAAGGTTCGTGCGCCCGACAAGCCATGCCAGCGGGAAGGCAAGGATCGTGCCGAGTACCATCGTCGCGGTGGCGGCGATAAGAGTATTTTTCAGCGCGCCAAGGTTCATCGGGTAGGTATAGAGGCGCTTGAAGACCTCAAAGGTGAACTCGCCCTCGGGGAAGAACGCCTTTACCACAAGATAAACCAGCGGCATGACCTGAAAGACGACAAGGAAGTCAACAATAAGGAATATAAGCACCCACTTATAGTCCATAGTCCAGTTGTGTTCCTTCGCCATCATGATTATCAGAAGCAAAAGGTCGGCAAAAAGCAGTATGCCGATGAGTATTATGGTCTTGCTGTGTGCAAGGCAGAGGCGTGTAAGGAAATTGACCTCGCCGTTGACCGTCATTTTATACGCGCTTATTCTCGCGTCCGCCTGACGGACGGCTTTTTTCAGCCCGTTCGTCAGCTCGGTGGAAAGGGGCTCGTTGCTGTCGTTGATCGTGGTGAGCCAGAGCTGCATCAGCGTTGCAGTCGTCTCTTCGCCTTCGGTCTTCTTGCAGGCGTCGGCCGCGATCTCGGATTTTTCGGCAGTGCCGTCAAGAATACAGTCGATCAGATTTGCCCTGAACTCCGCCTTTTCTTCCGGAGTAAGAGCCTTTATCGCCTTGAGCTGTGAATTTGATACCTTCGGGCCGGTAAGGGAAAAGCTCAGACTGAACAGCTTGCTCAGCTTTTCTCGGTATTCTTCACCTTCCGCACCGGAAAGATATTCATCAACATCGGCTTTTCTGTCCTCGCCCGTTTCCTCGGACCAATTATATACGACCATATCATAAATTTTGTCCGTAAATGCCGATGCTTTTTCCGGAGCCATAGCCTCTATTTCCGGTTTGATAGAGCCGGTGTACAGCTTGTCAACCGCACCGGTAAGCTCCTGAACATACATAAAACCGGCTTCGGTGTCAAAACCGGAGCTGTTATATTTGCCGATGCCCCACATGCCGCTCAGTATCAGAGCCGCCCCTGCAAGCAGGAAGATGACAAGGACTATCTTGCATCTCAGCTCGGAAGCATCGGTTTTATCTTTTCTAAGTTGCTGCATCCAAGTTTTCTCCCAACATTTTTATACTGTGATTTATAATGAAATCAAGGGGGAAGCTGCCGGAGGCAGCTTCCCCCTAAGGGTTTAAGTTACACGATCTTACAAATTACTTGGTTTCGACGGTGACGAACTCCTGGAACTTGGTGCGGATCTCATCACGATCTTTGTAGCAGCGCTCCCAGTCAACGCCCATATCCTGCTCGATGAGCCAGTTGGTGTCAACGGAATCAAAGGGAACGTCGGTGACTGCGGTAGCGACGGAGTGCATATAGCCCTCGAGGATGAGCTTCTGGCCATCTTCGCCAAGGAGCCAGTTTGCAACTGCTTCGCATGCCTCGGTATTCATGTTGAGGGACTTGTCCTCGTCAACGATCATAACGGTGGAGGGCATGAGGATAACGCCGTCTTCGGGGTAGATGCAGGCGAGCTTGGAATTATTTTCCTTGCGCTCTTTGAGAACGGACTCTTCAAGGATCATGATGACATCGCACTCACCGGTCTGGAGCTTTGCAAGAGCGGTGGAGCCGGACTCGATCATAACGTCGTTCTTGCCGAGAGCCTCAAAGTACTCATAGCCGTACTTGTCGGACAGAGCCGCAACAGCAGCCATGGTGGTGCCGGAGGTCAGAGGATTGCCCATGGAAATCTTGCCCTTGAGGGATTCGTCAAATGCAAAATCCTTGAAGGTCTTGGGCAGTTCTTCGGGGGTGTGGAGGTCGGGGTTGTATGCAAGAACCATGTTGCATACGCGGACGGGGTACCAGTAGCCGTCTTCATCGTAGGGGAAGCGGAGACGCTCGTCAGCATCTTCTACCTCAAAGCTGTGCAGCCAGCCGCCCTCTTTGAGCTCGATAGAATATGCAGGCTCAGCAACGAGCATCATGTCGCAGCCGAGTGTGCCGGTTTCCATCTCACCTGCAAGCTTGGTCTGCAGGGAGCCGGTGCCGCCGTAGAAGAACTCGATATTGCAGTTGGGGAATACTTCTGCAAGCTTGGCATCCATCATATCAATAACAAACTGATACATGGAGGTGTATATCATGACGTCGCCGGTGATATCTTCGTTGACATCATCCGCAGCAAAGCACATGGGTGCGAGCGACAGTACCATAACAAGGCACAGAAGCATTGCGATAAACTTTTTCATTGGTTTCTCCTTTTAAATTTTTTTCGTTGGCAATCGTTAAACGACGCTCTTGTTAGTATAATATCAACATATTTCACGCTTGTCAATCGCAAAGTACGCCAAAGAATTCACAAGTTGCACAAAAGAGCTATTGTCACAGAATTGACAATAGCTCTTTTGTTCTCAAAAATTTAATTTTTGTTTCGGTTTCGCGGCGTTTTTACGTCCGCGTTTTCTTTTATGTGTCAGGTCATTTTTTTCCTGCATATAGGATTCTTTAAAAATCTTTTTTCTTTTTTTCTGAAAGCCGCTTTTAAAAGCGTCAGCCTGTCCTGTGTTCAGCCGAGCCTGTCGCCGTTTTTGACCGTCTTATCCGGCACGGCAAGGACAACCCCTTGTGCGCTGTACGTTCCAAGAACAAGCACCTCGGACATAAAATCCGCGATCTGCCGCGGCGGGAAATTCACGACCGCAAGCACTTGTCTGCCTACAAGCTCCTCGGGGGTATACACCTCCGTTATCTGGGCGGAGGAGCGTTTTACGCCTATCTCTTCGCCGAAATCAAGCGTGAGCTGATACGCCGGTTTTCTCGCCTTTTCAAAAACCTTCGCGCCGGTTATCGTACCGACGCGGATGTCAAGCTTCATAAAATCGTCGAATACTGCCATAATTTTTCTTCCCTGATGGTTTTTTTGAAAACGTATCTGTTAAGCCTCAAAATTCCTTTCAAGGGCAGGAATTTTGGGGCTTATTTTAAATCAGCCGAAAACGCTGAGCAGGAAGCCTGCCGCGATCGCGGAGCCGATAACGCCGGCCACGTTGGGTCCCATGGCGTGCATCAGCAGATAGTTGTTGGGATTGAACTTGCGGCCTACATCCTGAGAGACGCGGGCTGCCATAGGAACCGCGGAAACGCCTGCGGAACCGATAAGAGGATTGATCTTCTTGCCGGAGCCGTAGAACATTGCGATACCGCCGAGAAGACCGCCGACAGTGGAGATGGCAAATGCGACCAGGCCGAGGAGAATGATCTTGATCGTATTGAACGTCAGGAAATTCTGGGCGACCATTGTAGCACCGACGGAGGTTGCAAGGAAAATGGTGACAATGTTCATCAGAGCGTTCTGGGAAGTATCGGAAAGTCTGTCGGTGACGCCCGTTTCACGGAAGAGGTTGCCGAGCATGAGGCAGCCTATCAGAGGAGCGGTCGAGGGCAGAAGCAGGATAACAAAGGTGGACACAACGATGGGGAACACTATCTTTTCCTTCTTGCTGACAGGGCGTGCCTGAACCATCTTGACCTTGCGCATCTCGTCAGTGGTAAGCGCCTTCATGATAGGCGGCTGGATCAGAGGGATCAGCGCCATATACGAATACGCGGCGATCGCAATGGGTCCGAGAAGCTCAGGTGCGAGCTTGGTGGTAAGGTAGATCGCGGTGGGGCCGTCTGCGCCGCCGATGATACCGATGGAAGCGGCCTGGGGGCCGGTGAAGCCGAGGAGAACCGCGCCGAAGAACGCGACAAACACGCCGAGCTGCGCCGCCGCACCGAGAAGAAGGCTCTTTGCGTCGGCTATCAGCGGACCGAAGTCGGTCATTGCGCCGACGCCCATGAAAATGAGCGAGGGGTAAATACCGGCTTTAACGCCTATGTAAAAGAAGTCAAGAAGACCCGCGTTTGACATTACGTGGCCGTAGCTGTGATAGTAGGGGCTGGCTTCGTTCAGGAACTCCGACCACAGCTCAGGGTGGTACAGAGCGTTTTCGCCCATACCGATAAAGTAGCTGAGATTCGAGAGCAGACAGCCGAATGCAATACCGCAGAGCAGCAGCGGCTCAAACTTTTTCTCAATACCGAGGTAAAGGAGAACAAAAGCAATAATTATCATGACAAGGTTCTTCCAGCCGCCGTCGGTCACGACGAACGCGGCAAAGCCGGATTCCAGTGCCAGATCCCGGAGGGTACCCAGAATATCCATAGGTTACCTCCTTATGCTATGACTACGAGAGGTGAGCCGGTTTCTACAACTGCGCCCTTTGCAGTGACTATCTGAGCAACGGTGCCGCTCTTGGTGGCAGTTATCTCGTTTTCCATCTTCATGGCTTCGAGTACCAGCAGTACATCGCCTTCCTTAACGGTCTGACCCTGCGCGACATTGATCTTGAGAACATTGCCGGGCATGGGCGCTTCAATGACCGTTCCGGCGGCCAGACCCGCAGCGGCGGGGGCGGCAGCGGCAGGAGCGGCGGCGACGACGGGAGCAGGTGCGGCGGGAGCGGCAGGAGCGGCAGGAGCGGCAAGCTCATACTCGTCAACGAGCATTGCGCTGCCTTCCTCGACCTCGACCTCATATACGCGCTTATTCAAAGTTACCTTATATTTCATTAGTCCTTGACCTCCTTGATAGAAATGAAGCGGAGCTGGTTGATGGGCTTGCCGAGCGTGTCGGCGACGATCGCCATTATCATTGCGGCGTCCTTCGGGTCGGTGTCGTAGAGCTTGAGCTCACCGGCGGTTCCGGCTGCCTCGGGCTTTTTGACCTCAACGGGAGCAGCGGGGGCAGCAGCGGTCTTTGTTTCGCTCTTCCCGCTCTTTGCGGTAAAGAATTTGCCCATAAGAATGACAATGATCATAAGCAGGATAAGACCGAAAAAGACGACCATGTAGCCGAGAAATGCGGTTATACCGGCATTTCCTATCGAAATATGAACAAGATCCATTTTCTTTCCTCCTTAGAGCTTTTCTATGGAGTAGCGAACCTTCTTCTCTTCCTCTGCCTGGCGCTTCTCAAAGAAGTTTTCGGCAACCTGCGGGAAGGAGATGTAAGACAGAACGTCCTCATCGCATTTTGCGGTCGCGCCGAGCTTCTCCTTTGCCTTTTCAAAGGTATCGGTGGGGAGGGTGTCCGCATAGCGGCCTTCCAGAACCTTGTCGCCCGCAAGGATCTTTTCACGGATCGCGGGGTCGATGGGTGCGGGGGTACGGCCGTATTCGCCGCGGCAGTATGCTTTCAGCTCTGCGCCGACGTTCTTATAGCGCTCACCCGCGAGAACATTCTGCACGGCCTGAGTGCCGATAAGCTGAGAGGTGGGGGTGACCAGAGGAGGATAGCCCATATCCTTGCGGACGTTGGGAGTCTCCTTGAGTGCTTCGTCAAACTTGTCAAGCGCGTTAAGGCTCTTGAGCTGGCTGAGAAGGTTGGAGAGCATTCCGCCGGGTATCTGATAGTTGAGGCACTGAGTATCGGTACCCATGGAAATGGGGTTGAGAGTGCCGTTATCAAGGAACTCCTTGCGGATGGGCTTGAAGTAGTCAGCGATTTTGTAGAGTGTCTTCTCGTCAAGACCGACGTCGTAGCCCATCTCGCGCAGAGCGTAGAACATGGTCTCGGTCGCAGGCTGGGAGGTGCCGCCGGAGAACGGGGAGATAGCGCAGTCGATAACGTCGGCGCCGGCTTCGATGCCCTTGAGGTAGGTCATGTATGCAAGACCGGTGGTGCAGTGGGTATGCATTACCACGGGCAGATCAACGGCGTCCTTGATAGCGGAAACGAGGTCGTACGCCGCCTGAGGAGTGAGAATACCCGCCATATCCTTGATGCAGACGGTGGAAACGCCCATCTGCGCAAGCTCCTTGACCATTTCAACGTACTTGGCGTTGGTGTGGACGGGGCTGGTGGTGTAGGAAATGGTGCCGGAAGCCATAGCGCCGCTCTTGACGGTCTCTTCGATGGCTACCTTGAGATTGTTGACGTCGTTGAGCGCGTCAAAAATACGGATAATATCAATGCCGTTCTTTACGCTTGCGCGGACGAAGCGGCGGACGATATCGTCGGGATAGTGCTTGTAGCCAAGAATATTCTGACCGCGCAGAAGCATCTGGAGCTTGGTGTTGGGAGTATGCGCCCTGATCTTTCTCAGTCTCTCCCACGGATCTTCATTAAGGAAGCGAAGGCAGACGTCAAAGGTTGCGCCGCCCCAGCACTCCAGAGAATAATAACCCGCCTTATCCATTGTATCAAGGATAGGCTCCATTGCCGAATACGGCATACGGGTTGCGATAAGCGACTGACTTGCGTCACGCAGTACAGTCTCGGTAATCTGAACTTTCTTCATACATCCTCCTATTTCCACTTTTTTGATAAGGAATAAATTTTTTGCCATTTTGAGTTTGGTACATTATAGCATTCGTCTTTTTCAATTTCCATAGGGCAAAAAATAATCGGAAAATAAATGCAAAAACGAGTTTTTTTTATGTCAAATCCGGTCAGGAATTGTGCATTTTGACGTTTATTCTTTTTCCCGTCACGCCATTTCTGTCATAACGCTGATTATTACGTGTCTGCCCGCTCGTTTTTGCTTTTAAAACATATAAAAACACATAAAAACACATAAAAAGAAAAGCCGCGGAAAACGATTTTCCGCGGCTATGCTCCTGTTTACCCGATTCCAAGTTCTTTTTTCAGCCTTGCCGCATACCTGCCGCACTGCGTCGCGGCGACCGCGCCGTCCGCGCAGGCGGTCACGACCTGCCGGAGAGGCGTCACGCGCACATCGCCCGCCGCATATACGCCGGGAACGTTTGTTTCCATTCTCTCGTTCGTGCGGATGTATCCGGTCTTGTCCTCCATGTCGAGAATGCCCTCGAACATTCCGGTGGTCTTTTTGCCGGTGAAGCAGAACAAACCGAAAAGCCCGTCGTTTTTGTCGGCGGAAAATACTGTCCTTTCGCCTGATGCGGTGTTTCTGACGACGATCTCGCGGAGAACGTCCTCCCCGCCAAGCTCAACGACCTCGGTATCGCACATCACGCTGATCTTCGGATTTTCATCCAGCTCCCGCTGTGTCTCAGGAGTAACATTGAGCCGGTTTCCCTTATGCAGCACGGTAAGCTTGCGGGCAAATTTTGCAAGATACAGCGCCTCTTCCGCCGCCGTCTCGCTGCCGCCGACGGTGAATATCTCCAAGCCCTCAAAAAAATTGGCGTCGCACACCGCGCAGTAGCTCACGCCCCTGCCGACATATTTCGATTCATTTCTGCACCCGATGAAGCGCGTTATCGCGCCGGTGCAGATAATGACGCAATACGCCCTGTACTCGCCCCGCTCGCCGATGAGCCTTTTCACCGTGCCACCGAAATCGCACGCGGAAACGGTATCGCACACGCGCTCACAGCCGAATTTCGCGCACTGCGCGCTCATGGGGGCGACAAGCTCCTGCCCGCGCTCGCCGTCGATCCTGCTCTGACCGGGATAGTTCTCTATCTCATGCGCCAGCACTATCTGCCCGCCGTCTATCCCCTTTTCGATGATCAGCACGGAAAGCTTCGCACGCCCCGCGTACAAGCCCGCGGCAAGCCCGGCAGGCCCCGCGCCGAGTATTATCACATCATAAATTTTATTTTCCATTTTCCGACCTCATTCGCTGTTTTTGTCAAAAATACACGCATTTCCCTTTTTTGTCAATGCGCCTGCCATACGCAGGCGCACGTCAGAGCGGACGCGCATATTTTCAGCTTGTATTTTTCGTCAGGATTGCTATAATATCCGCAGAAACCGCATACAAATTTTCCCCCGCGCTATGAAAGGAACCGCCGTGAGTATTGAAATGAAAGCTGTTTATTCCGCGCTCAATTCGCTTCTTGACTACGCGGAAAGCAAAGCGCTTATCACCGCCGAGGATCGGATATATTCCGCAAATCTCCTTATCTCGGTCATGGGGCTTGACGAATTTGAAAATATTCCTGCCGACACCGGTTTTCCGGAGTGCCTGAAGCTGCTGTGCGGCTACGCCTGCGCCGCGGGCATGATCGAAGACACGCAGAGCAGCCGCGACCTTTTTGATACGCGGCTCATGGGCTGTCTCACGCCGCGCCCGTCGGAGGTGACGGCTCATTTCAGAACGCTTTACGCAAACTCCAAGGAGGCCGCAACGGATTATTTCTACGCGCTTTCGCAAAACTGCAACTACATCCGCCGGGACAGGATCGCAAGGGACGAACGCTGGACAGCCGCAACAAAGTACGGTGAGCTTGAAATAAGCATCAACCTCTCCAAGCCGGAGAAGGACCCGCGGGACATCGCCGCGGAGAAGCTCAAAAAGCCGTCGGGATACCCAAAATGCCTCCTTTGCATCGAAAACGAGGGCTATGCCGGAACGCGCACACACCCCGCCAGAGAAAATCTGCGCATCATCCCGCTTGACATCTGCGGGGAGCGCTGGGGCTTTCAGTATTCGCCGTATGTGTATTATAATGAACACTGCATCGTGATGAACTCGCGCCACAAGCCAATGGTCATCGACGAGGCGGTTTTTGACAAGCTTTTTGCCTTTATTGAGCAGTTCCCGCATTATTTCCTCGGCTCCAACGCCGATCTGCCGATAGTCGGCGGCAGTATCCTGTCGCATGAGCATTTTCAGGGCGGACGGCATGAGCTGCCCATGCAGAGAGCCGCGGCGGAGTTTGAATTTGAAGCCGCCGGTTTTGAGGATGTGAAGTGCGCCGTACTCAACTATCCCATGACAGTGCTGCGCCTTGACGGCGAAAGCAGGGAGCGGATATGCGCCCTTGCAGGGAGAATACTTAAAAAGTGGCGCGGATATACGGACGCGGCGTCATTCATATTCGCCGAGACCGACGGAACGCCGCACAATACGATAACGCCGATAGCGCGTATGAACAACGGTCTGTACGAGCTTGACCTTGTGCTGAGAAACAACATAACCACGCCTGAGCATCCTCTCGGCGTCTTCCACCCGCATGAGCATCTGCACCATATAAAGAAAGAGAATATCGGTCTCATCGAGGTTCAGGGTCTTGCCATTCTTCCCGGCAGGCTCAAGGGCGAAATGCAGCGGCTCAAAGAGACACTGCTTGCAGGCGGCGATGTACGCGCCGTTCCGGAGCTTGAAAAGCACGCGGTATGGGCGGAGGAGCTTATGCAAAGGCATACCGATTTCAACGCTGAAAATGCGGATAAGATCATAAAGGACGAGATCGGGCTTGTCTTTTCGGAGGTGCTGGAATGTGCAGGCGTGTTCAAGAAAACGGTTGAGGGTCACGCGGCTCTCACGCGCTTTCTTGACGCTTTGAACGAGGTGTAACATGAATCATTTTTATTTTTCCGCGCCGGGGCGCGTAGAGATAAGCGGCAACCATACCGATCACCAGCACGGCTGTGTGCTCGCGGCGGCGATAGACATGGAGACGTGTGCCGATGTGACGCTCAACGGCGATGGCGTTATACGCGTCTTTTCCGAGGGCTTTGCCCCGTGTGAGATTTCTCTTGACGCGCTTTCAGCCGTTGAGGATGAAAAAAACACCACTGCGGCGCTCGTGAGGGGCGTTGCGGCGGCGTTTGCAGGGCGCGGGTGCCGGCTGGAGGGCTTCGACGCGCATGTGCGCTCAACGGTGCTGCCCGGCTCAGGGCTTTCAAGCTCCGCGGCGTTTGAGGTACTCATGGGCAGGATAATCAACGGTCTGTTCTTTGAGAACAGGCTAAGCCCGGTCGAGATCGCCCATATCGGTCAATACGCAGAAAACGTCTACTTCGGCAAGCCGAGCGGACTTATGGATCAGACCGCGTCCTCCGTGGGCGGACTTGTATTTATCGACTTTGCCGACCCGGCGGCTCCGGCGGTAGAGCGCATACCCTTTGATTTTTCAAGCTGCGGCTATACGATATGCACGGTTGATTCCGGCGCTGACCATGCCGACCTCACACATGAATATGCCGCAATTCCCTCCGAGCTTAAAAAGCTGTGCGCCGTGTTCGGCAAGGAATATCTCCGCGATGTGGACGAGAGCGAATTTTACGACCGCATTGCCTATGTCCGAAAAGCCGCCGGAGACAGAGCGGTTCTGCGCGCCATGCACATTTTTGACGAGAACCGGCGCGTCAAAGCGCAGGCCGAAGCGCTCAGACGCGGCGATTTTGACGCGTTCCTGCGCGGAGTAAGAGAATCCGGTCTTTCATCCCTTCTCTATCTCCAGAACATCACCCCGACGGGTGAAAGCGTGCATCAGGATATGGCGTTCACGCTGGCGATATGCAGCAAAATTCTGAACGGAAAAGGCGCTGTCCGCGTTCATGGCGGCGGCTTTGCCGGTACGGCGCTTGCCTTTGTTCCGGATGAAGAGCTTGAAAGCTTTGAAGCGCAGGTAAACCGCGTCCTCGGCGGCGGCTCCTGCCATGTTCTGCATATTGTCTGAAGCGCCGCAAAAACAATCGTTGATATTCAAAAAATATCCCGTGGGACAGCTTGTCAAAGAAGCTGTCCCACGGGGTTTTGTCATTGTTCGGAAAGCGATTTGACGTGCAGCCGTGCGATCGCACGCGAAAGCTTCATCTGTGCCTCGCGGTATTCCCGAATGGACTGCTTCTGCAAAAGCTCCTCCTTTGCGGCGTATGCCGCGTGTTGGGCGCGCAGGCTGTCAATATCCTCGGGACGCTCCGCCGAATCGACCAGCACAAGAACGTCATTGTCCTCGATTTTGACGACGCCGGAGGATACCGCCGCTATCTGCTCCCCTTTCCCGTCGGGAGCGCGAAGCCGGAGCGTACCGGGAACGATGGCGCAGACCGTATTGGCGTGTGAGGCCATGATGCCGTATTGCCCGTCCGGCGCGGGAATGATGAGCGATTCGCACGGACCTTCATAAAACGTGCGGTCAGCGGTCAGAATATGCAGGCGAAAGCTGTTCACGGTCAGGCCTCCTTTTGCAGAAGCTCAGCCTTCCGGACGGCGTCGTCGATCGTCCCTACATTATAGAACGCCGCTTCCGGACAGCCGTCCATATCGCCGTTGAGAATCGCCTGAAATCCGTGCAGAGTTTCCGCAAGCGGCACATACGCGCCCGGAATACCTGTAAATTTCTCTGCGACGTGCATCGGCTGGGAGAGAAAACGCTGTATCTTTCTTGCCCGCGCAACGGTCAGCCTGTCGTCCTCGCTCAGCTCGTCCATGCCGAGAATGGCAATGATATCCTGAAGCTCCTTGTATTTCTGGAGAAGCTCCTGTACGCGGTGCGCCGTTCTGTAATGCTCCTGCCCGACAACGGACGCTTCGAGCAAACGTGATGAGGACGCCAGCGGATCGACGGCGGGGTAAAGCCCCTGCTCGGCGATTTTACGGCTCAGCACCGTCGTTGCGTCCAGATGTGTGAATGTCGTGGCGGGAGCCGGATCGGTCAGGTCGTCGGCCGGAACGTATACGGCCTGGACGGATGTGACGGAGCCGTCGTCGGTCGATGCTATGCGCTCCTGAAGCGCACCCATTTCCTCCGCAAGCGTCGGCTGGTAGCCGACGGCGGACGGCATACGGCCAAGCAGCGTCGAAACCTCACTGCCCGCCTGCATATAGCGGAAAATGTTGTCGATGAACAGCAGAACGTCCTTTTTTTCGGCGTCGCGGAAATACTCCGCCATTGTCAGTCCGGACAACGCCACGCGCATACGAACGCCGGGCGATTCGTTCATCTGCCCGAAGACCAGCGCCGTTCTGTGCAGAACGCCGCTTTCATGCATCTCGTTCCAGAGATCGTTGCCCTCGCGGCTGCGTTCGCCGACGCCGGTAAAGACGGAATAGCCGCCGTGCTCCGTGGCGACATTATGGATAAGCTCCTGTATAAGCACCGTTTTGCCGACGCCCGCGCCGCCGAACAGACCTATCTTGCCGCCCTTGGGGTACGGCTCCAGCAGGTCGATGACCTTGATGCCGGTTTCCAGCAGCTCTGTCGCCGGACGCTGCGCCGCAAAAGCAGGCGGCTTCCTGTGTATCTCCCACTGCTCCGTCTCTGCGGGCAGTGCGCCCTCGCCGTCTATCGGTTCGCCGAGAGCATTGAACATTCTGCCAAGCGTCGCCTCGCCGACCGGTACGCGGATACCGGTTCCGGCTGCCTCGACCGGCATCCCGCGTGAAAGCTGTTCGCCCGCGCCGAGCAGCACACAGCGCACACGCTCTGCCGAAAGCTGCTGGACGACCTCCATCACGCGCACCTCGCCGCGCACCGTAACGCGCAGCATCTCGCGGATGGCGGGCAGCCGCCCTTTTTCAAAGCCGCAGTCCACGACCGGCCCCGCAACTGTCAGGATTTTTCCCGTATTCATAGTATCTGCGCCTCCTTCGCGTTTCGCCGCTGCGCTGCCGCGCCTGCGGTGATTTCTGTGATCTCCTGCGTGATCTCCGCCTGCCGCAGACGGTGATAATCGGATGAAAGGGAGGAGAGAAGTGCTTCCGCGTTGTCGTTGGCCGTGCGCATAGCCGTCATTCTGGCGTTCTGCTCACTGCAGAAGCTATCGATCAGCGCACTGTAAATATAGCCCGATATATAGCTCGGTATCAGGGTGTCAAGCACAGTTTCGACAGACGGCGCGAAAGTAAACGGCGTTCTGAGCGCCAAATCTTCGTGATCGGATGCAAATGTCTGCTGATGAAGCGGCAGAAGGCGCGTTGAAATGACTTCCTCGGCTATGGCGTTTTTCATGTCTGTATAAACGACGAATATCTCCTGAATTTTCCCGCTGTCGTAAAGCTCCAGCAGCGTGTCGCTTATCTCACGGGCGCGGTGCATGGTCGGATTCTGTGCAGTATATAGAAAGCTTTTCTCGATCGGGACGTTATGGTGCGCAAAATACTGCCGCCCGTATTCGCCGACGACAAAGAGCTTCGCGTCCGCGTGCTTATCCAGCAGCCTTTTGGCCTCGCGCAGAACGTTCTGATTATACATACCCGCCAGACCTTTATCCGCGGTGATGACGAGATACGCATAGGTTCCGTCCAGCAGCCGGTCGTCTCCCGGGAAAAAATACCGGCTCTCCACGCCGCCTGCCATGCGGAATATCCGCTTGATCTCCGTGCGCAGCGCGTCAAAATACGGCCGTGTGTTCTCCAGATCGGCACGCGCCTTCCGGAGCTTTGTCGATGCTATCAGATACATCGCGTTTGTGATCTTCTGCGTATCGCGCACACTCTCGATATGATCCTTGATCTCCTTCGTGCCTGCCATCAGTACTCACCGCCCGAATCCGGTCTCTGCGCGATAAAGCGCTTTGCCGCGTCAAGAATCTGCGCGCAGTCCTCGTCCGTCAGCTGACCGGTCGAGTCGATACGTGCGCAGAGCGGGGCAAGCTTCCGCTCAAGAGCGAACAGCATCTGCCGTGCAGCGCCCGACACCTGCGCAGGCGGGAGTGCCTGAAAAACATGACCAAGCGCACTGATCAGCAGAAACACCTGTTCATGCTGGCTGTACGGGTGCGACTGCTCCTGACGCAGCAGCTGCATCAGCCCCTGCCCGTAAGCAAGGCGGCGCTTTGTCGCGTCGTCCAGGTCGCTTGAAAACTGCATGAAAACTTCCATTTCGCGGTACTGCGCCAGATCGAGCCGTATCGCACCGGCGGCTTTTTTCATGGCCTTTGTCTGCGCCGCGCCGCCGACACGGGAAACGGACAGACCTACGTTGACGGCAGGACGCTGCCCTGCGAAAAACAGGCTGCTTTCCAGAAAAATCTGTCCGTCGGTGATGGAAATGATATTTGTAGGAATGTAGGCGGAGACGTCGCCTGCCTGCGTTTCCGCAATGGGCAGCGCCGTCATGCTGCCGCCGCCGAGGTGATCCGCCAGATGCGCAGCGCGCTCGAGAAGCCGCGAATGGAGATAAAACACGTCGCCGGGATAGGCTTCACGCCCCGGAGAGCGCCCCAGCAGCAGACTCAGCGCACGGTATGCCACCGCGTGCTTGGAAAGATCGTCATACACGATCAGCACATCGCGTCCCTGATGCATAAAATACTCGCCCATCGCGCATCCGGCGTATGGCGCGATATACTGCATCGGCGCGGAATCGCTGGCAGATGCGCACATAACGATCGTATAGCGCATTGCGTCATGCTCCTGAAGCGTTCTGACTATCTGCGCCACGCTCGACGCCTTCTGACCGATAGCGACGTAGATGCACACGACGTTCTGGTCCTTCTGGTTGAGTATGGTATCAATGGCAATGGCCGTTTTGCCGGTCTGACGGTCGCCGATGATAAGCTCACGCTGACCGCGGCCTATCGGGAACATGGAGTCGATAGCCAGCAGCCCCGTCTCCATGGGCTTATCGACCGGCTGACGGTCAATAATGCCGGGGGCTGGAGATTCAATAGGATAATAATCCGTCTCTTCTATTCCGCCTTTACCGTCGATAGGTGAGCCGAGAGGGTCTATAACGCGGCCAAGAAAAGCGTCGCCCACCGGGATACCGGCGGACTTTCCGCTGCGCCGGACCGTACCGCCCGCACACACAGCGGCGTCGTCGGCAAAAATGACACAGCCTATGCTTGCCTCGCGCAGGTCAAGCACCATGCCGCGCACACCGTTTTCAAAAATAAGGATCTCGCCGTATTCCGCGCCCGGCAGTCCGCTGACCTCGGCGATCCCGTCGCCGCAGGAAAGCACCGTGCCTATCTCGGTTGCCTCCGCTTCCGGACGAAAATCGCGCAGAGTCTGTTCGACCAGCGGTATCACATCGCTCCGGCTGCGTATTGCGGCGGCAATACGCTCCTTCAGCTGTCTGCTCTTTCCCGCGCTGCTCCAATCATAAACCAGCTCACGCGTGTCTCCTTCGCCGATTTCCAGCCGGAACCCGTCCTTCATCCGTTCGTCCGGCTCCCAGCGGAGGTTTGCCGGACGGCGGTATTTCTGCTCCAAAAACTCACGCAGCTGTGCAAGCTGCTCTTCGGCAGGCGCAACGCGGCTGTATACGCATGCCTGCAATTGCTGCCCGCTCATGTGTTATGCCCCCGTTCGGCAGCCTTGAGAAAGTCCGCGTAGGGATCGTCCTTGTCGGAGAGCAGCTTGTCAACGGCGTCGGAGACAAGCTCGCCGACCTTCTCGTTCGCCTCGCGCAGAATGGCGTCCTTTTCACGTTCTGCCTGCGCCCTTGCGTCGGCAAGCAGCTTTTGCTTTTCGTTCTCGGCATCCGCAAGGCAGGCTGCGGCCTGCGCGTCGGCCTGCTTCTGCGCCTGTGCGCGAAGCTGCTCCGCTTCCGCGTGCAGACCGGCAAGTCTCGCTTCCGCCTGCTGATTCTTCTCCTCAGCCTCGTGCAGCTTCGCCTGCGCGTCGGCCTCAAGCCCGGCATAATAATCCCGCCGCTTTTCCATGAACGCGGTAACGGGCTTATACAGCAGAAAATACAGACCGCCCGCCAAAATGATAAGGTTAAATGCATGCAGCAGTATCTGCTGCCAGTCAATATTCAGCGGTACTCCCATCATGCGTCCTCCTTACAGAACGAAGATGATAAGAATAGCGACGATCAGCGCGTAAATAATGGCGGTCTCTATGAATACCAGACCCAGCATCATGGCAGAGCGGATGCTGCCGGAGGCTTCCGGCTGACGGGACATACCATCAGCGCTCTTGCAGATGGCAAGAGCCATGCCGAGTGCGCCTGCGGTCGCAACAAGACCGACAAGAGCGGCGGCGGCGATAGCTTTCGCGTTCGTCGAGCTTTCGGGCGCGGATGCGCTCTCGGCGGCGGGCGCTGCGTCTGTCCCGGCGGCGCTGGCCGTCACGGCCGTGAGCGCGCAGAGAAGCATAATGACAAGGATCAGAGATACCATTCTTTTTGCGGAAAATTTCATAACAGTGTTCCTCCATACTTCAAGCGTTTTGCTTGACTTTTTTTGTCTGCGGCTCGGTGACCTCGCCGTAGAAGATAGATACCAGCGTCGTCAGCACATATGTCTGTATCAGCGCGTGCAGAAGCGTGAACATTATCCCGACAAACACCGGCAGTACAAAGCTCAGACTGAGCGAATAATAAACAAGCTCCGTGACCAGCAGGCCGCTCAGAAGCGCGCCGAACAGTCGGAAGCTCATGGAAATGGGAAGTGAAAAGTCCTTGAGCGTATTGACCGCGCCGCGGAGATGATTCGCACGGATGCCGCCGCCAAGGATGAACAGATACGACATGCAGCCGACACTGATGGCTGCGTTGATATCCGACAGAGGAGCGGGAAGAGAAACGGAGGCGCCGTTTGTCGTTACGGTCTGGAGGCCTAACAGCTCAAAAACCGTGCCGAAAAAAACATAGACGCCTGCGGCGAACAGGTACAGTCCCAGAAAGCCGTTCCGGTGCGGACTGTTCGTCTGCGCAAGGTTCCGGAAGAATCCCACAAGCTCCTCAATCAGAAGCTGGAGCCTTCCCGGCGTATACCGGAAGCGCGGGATAACAAAAAGCCGCGCCAGCGCCGCAAGGAGCAGCAGTATCCCCGTGACGGTGAATCCGGAGATCACAGCAGGGTTTACGTCCAGCAGCCCGAACAGGCTTATTTTATTGTCCTCATGCAGAACGGCGTCCCGCATGACCACCTGCAAGGATTCCGAGGCTTCACGCCTGCCGCACAGCAGGCTCAGCGTCAGCGACGCCAGAAGCAGCAAGCCGAAAATCACAAGCGAAACGTTTCTTTGTTTTTTGCTCATAACAACTCATCCCTTTCGTCAGGATCCTGTCGGGAAAAACATCATTCCAAAGCTGACCAGCAGCAGCGCACAGCATGCCCAGATTGCCGGAATGCCGAAGCGTGCGGCGGTCATGCTCCCGGCGGCCGCACCTGCCGCGAAGACGGCTATAATGCTGAAATAGGTCAGCGACGCATGCAGCGTCTCCGGTTCGTGCGTGCGGCAGTAGGCGCACAGCGATTCCGTTGCAGCGCGCAGATTGCCGATACACATCGTGCTGGCATAAACATGGCCGCGTATTTTGTGAAATGTCTGTATCTGCATGGCGCAGACGAACGAGACAATCGCATTTGCAAGTGCGTCAACACTGTGCGGCAGAAAGCCGACTGCAAACAGCAGCACCGTTTCCGCACACAAAACGATCTGCCGCCAGTGGAGCTTTTCACAGCGCTTCAGCCGGATGTGCACGGCCTCCGCCGCGACAGTCCCCAAAAAGAACGCCAGCAGCGGTACAGCGTATTTAATGCAGGCGCCCCAATTTCTTTTCAGCAGCGCCGCCGACAGCAGCACAATATTTCCCGTCTGCGCATTGGCGAAGACGCCGCCGCGGCAGGTATAGGTATACGCATCCTGAAAGCCGCCCGACAGGATAACGCACACGGCGGCGCGGAACGTATCCGACATCTGTCCTCCGGACATCAGTCTGCGGGACTTCATGCGCTCCGCTCCTTCTCATATAAGCTGTAAGTATAAGCGGCATAAGCGGGTTCCGCCGTTTTTGATATATGTGTCATTCCGGCTTGCCTTTCTTTCGGAACGCGGCTGATACGCTGTCTTGACTTCCCGAATTGTACACATTATAATGCACGTGCAGATATATGTAAAATCTTAAAAAAATATATCATCCATATCATTATTATATAGCATTATATAGCAAAGGAGAAGCCGACATGGAGGTCAGCTACGATTATTACCGGATTTTTTATTATGCCGCCAAATGCGGAAATCTCTCGCAGGCGGCCAGACTGCTGGTCAATAATCAGCCCAATCTTACGCGTTCTATCAAGAACCTTGAAGCCGCGCTCGGCTGCCCGCTTTTTTCAAGAACGAACCGCGGTATGAAGCTGACTCCCGAGGGAGAGCGGCTTTACCGCCATGTCAAGATCGCCGTGGAGCAGCTGGAAGCCGGAGAAGCGGAGCTGATGCAGAGCCGCTCTTTGCAGGCCGGTACGGTGTTCCTCGCCACAAGCGAGGGGGCGCTGCGCTGTCTGCTTATTCCCGTGCTTGCGGCCTTTCGCGCCCGTTATCCGGGCGTGCGCCTGCGTATCAGCAACTATTCCACGCCGCAGGCCATCGCCGCCCTGCGCGAGACTACAGCCGACTTTGCCGTCGTCACTACGCCGGTGCCGTATGCCGCCTCTTTCCAGCAGACCGACATCCGTACCATTCACGAGGTCGCCGTCTGTGCGCCGGTCTTTCAGGAGCTTCTGAACCATAAGGTCACATTGGAGGAGCTGCGCGCCTACCCGCTTATCACGCTCGGCGCGGACACACAGTCCCATGCGCTCTATTCCGGCTTTTTTACCGCCAACGGCCTGCCGTTCCGACCGGACATTGAGGCGTTCACCGCCGACCAGATACTTCCGATGGTGGAAGCCGGTCTCGGCGTAGGGATCGTTCCGCGGGCTTTTATCCGTCCCTCGGACGATGTGCGCGTGATCAACCTTGTTACACCGCTCCCGCCGCGCCGTGTCTGTCTTGTCAAAAGAAAAGACCAGCCCCTCAGCGTCGCCGCCGGAGAGCTGGAAAAAATGATAATCGATTCGGGAGAAAGCGTGATGTAAAAGCGGGAAGTCTCCTGTGTAAATTTATGCTTGCGATACATCATAATATATGATATTCTGTCGCTGGCACTTCTTTTGGAGCGCCGGGCGCTGCACAACGGCAGGCGGTTAGCTACACCACCCGAAAGGGGGTGAAGCGTATGCCACTTACGATTACTTTTCATGTATTTACATACACGATTACGATAACCGTAAAGCAAAACCGCCACTCGGGCAAGTGACGGTTTTTGTAGCTTAGCTATAAACCAAGTTTTTCCGAGCTAACCGCTTGTCGCAGCGCTCTTTTCATTTTCATTATATCTCCCGAAACACGATATGTCAAGCACAACGCCGTACAGTATGGATGATATTGCGCCCGCTTAATCTATTGCCGTGACATCCTGTGAATCTCTCTTTTCCTCCGCTTCAATGTACATTTCTTCGCACTCCCTTTGGACGGCGGCAAGTGCGCGTATCGCCGTCTCCGACGCCCGCACCATTTTTAAATACATTTCCTTGTAGTCTGGTTCGTTACTGGGTTCGTTTTTCATAATGCACCTCTTTAATAAACATATTTTGGATATATTTTACATCCAAACAGCACAAAATATCGCATTTTGAACATATTATAAACGCATAATATGTTTATTTGAGGCGAATTATGGCGATAAAGAGCCTGTCAATAAGAATAGACGAGGAGCTGCTCAACAAGCTTCACCAAGTTGCGGACTACGAGGGTCGTTCCGCAAACAGCCAGATACTTTTTCTTATCCGCAAATGTGTAGAGAATTTTGAAAAGAAGCAAGGCAAAATAACCGAAGAAAACAGATGAGAAAAACTCCCGGGCGGATTTCAGTGAAGTAACACCGCCTGGGAGATTATGTTTGCCGAAAGATACCATCAATTGACAAGAGCACACATGCCTGACAGCGTGCCTTTCCTTGTCAACTGTTGGTAATGGCTCTTGCTTTAAGCGGCATAGCGTCAAAACTGCTTATAGACACGCGGGACACGCTTTGACACGGCGCACAGCAGCTCATACGGTATGGTCTGCGCGGCGTCGGAGAGAGCAAGGATGCTGTTGTTCCTGCCGAAAATCTCAACCTCGCTGCCGACCTCGGCGGCGGGAACGTCCGTAAGCTCCGCCATACACATATCCATGCAGATGCTGCCGCGCTGCGGAACGAAGCCGCCGGAGGTATAGAACGAGCATTTGTTGGAAATGAGCCGCGGCAAGCCGTCCGCGTAGCCTATCGACAGTACGCCCATGCGGGTGCGCCGGTCGGTCACAAAGCGCCTGCCATAGCTGACAGAGGTGCCTTTTTCGTAGAACTTGATAGTGCTGACGGTGGTGACAAGGCGCATACACGGCAGAAGCCCAAGGTGTCCGCTTGTATCGCCGTAGCCGTAGAGCAGCAGTCCGGGACGAACCATATCAAGGCACATCTCCGGATAGTTCACCACCGCGCCGCTGTTTGCACAATGGCGTATCGCAAACTTCACTCCGCCGCGCTTCTCAACGGCGGCGATAACATCGGTAAAGAGCCTGAACTGTGCGCGGGTATAGCTTTCGTTATCCGCGCCGCTCTCATCGGAAACGGCAAAGTGCGTGAAAACGCCCTCCGGCTCAAGCCCCGGCAGGGAGCAGGAACGGATAACGTTGTCAACGCCCTCGTCAAAATGCCCGCCTTCCACAAGAAAACCGAGACGCGACATACCTGTGTCAAGCTTGATATGGATGCGCAGCTTTTTGCCCATGGCTTCGGCGTCGGCGGAATATTCAAGCGCCTTGGCAAGGCATGTGACCGTCTGGGTTATATTGTTGTCGATAAGCGTCTTTGTATACTCATGCGGCGTATGGCCGAGGATAAGTATCGGCATGGTGATTCCGCCGTCGCGCAGCTCCATCGCTTCGTCAAGGCATGAGACTGCAAGATAATCCGCTCCGGCGCTCTCAAGCAGCTGGGAAACTCTCAGCGCGCCGTGACCGTAGGCGTCGGCCTTCACAACGCCCAGAAAGCGGCAGCCTGCGGGTATCGCGGCGCGGATGGCGTTATAATTATGGCGAATATTCTCAAGGCTTATTTCCGCCCATGTTCTCTTCTGTAAATCGTTCATCGCTTACTCCTGTTTCCGATATAACTAACTTATATTCCAATTATATATATTTGCAAACACCTTGACCTCTCCCCCGCTTATAAGCTCGGCGCAGAGCGGTGCAAGAGTGTATTTATCTATATGTATCTGAATCGAAAGCTCATCGCTTGCTTCAACGGTTGCGGCAATTTCACCGTTCTCCTCCCACACGCTGCCTGCATACCCGCTTTTTATGCCGTCGATAAGCATAGGGAGCGCCGACATCGGGGAAAGGCCAAAGCTTGTAAGTTCGCCGGTATCGAGCGCCATGCCGTTGAATTGGAGACGGCTTTCGCCGTTTTCGACTCTCGCGCTTATTCCGCTTATAAGCTCCGGCTTCGTCACCGTGACGGTGCAGCCGCCGCTGTCGGAAACATATTTCACGGTAAACTCCGCCGTCTTATCATCGTACTCCGCACGCAGCGCCGCGTCAAAGCTCAGGCTTTCGCAGGCACGCAGTTTTTCTGTGAAGCTTTCAAAGCTGTCTGATGCGCGGTCCGCGCCGCACGAGGAGAGCAGCAGACACACTGTCAGCATCATCGGTACAAGCAATTTTTTCATAAAAATCTCCCTTTCGGATTTCGCGGCGGCTCCGCCGCCTCCATACTTGTACCATATATATGCCCGTGCCGCTATTATAATCACCCGTGCGGAAAAAGTCAAAAAATTTCCCTTGCAATAAAGCGGAAAATATGCTATTGTACTATACACTGTGAACGGGAAAATAGCGTTTCAACATTCGGCAGAGAGTGGAGGCCGGCGGCTGGAAGCCTCCTTGGATGCGGCGCTTGGTTCGCCCGGGAGTACCCGATCAATCATCGGCGTGCGGGACGCGTTACAGTCCCCTCAAGCGCGGCACACTGTGCCGAACGTGGGTGGTACCGCGGAGGTTTTTGCTTTCGTCCCATTTGTGGGGCGGGAGTATTTTTTTATCTCAATTCATTATTTAATTTTAAGCGGCAGCGCCGTGATATTTTTTCAATAGGAGAAGACGATGAAAGAACTCATGCAGGGGCTGAGAGACGCCTCTATCAAAGCAATCGGCGAATGTGACAGCGTTGAGCTGCTTGAACAGCTCAGAGTCAAATACCTCGGCAAAAAGGGAGAACTGACGGCTATCCTCCGTCAGATGGGCAAGCTTTCCGCAGAGGAGCGCCCGATCATGGGTCAGCTTGCAAACCAGCTTCGCGCCGACATAGAAAGCACGCTCGACGCACGCAAGGCGGAGCTTTCCGAAAAGCTCATGGAGCTGAAGCTTGAATCGGAGGCGGTCGATGTGACCATGCCGGCGGAAGCGCCCAAGCTCGGCCACAAGCACCCGATGTACAACGTGCTTGACCAGATTAAGGACATCTTTATCGGCATGGGCTTTGAAATAATCGACGGTCCTGAGGTGGAGCTTGCCGAATACAACTTTACAAAGCTCAACATTGAGGACAGCCATCCCTCAAGAGAATGGACGGACACCTTCTACTTCACCGAGGACAGTAAAATACTCCTGCGCACACAGACCTCCCCCATGCAGGTTCATGCAATGGAATCCAAGACGCTGCCTATCCGCATGATCGCCCCCGGACGCGTCTACCGCAAGGATGAAGTCGATGCGACCCACTCCCCCATGTTCCATCAGATAGAGGGCATGGTCATTGACAAGGGCATCACCATGTCCGATCTCAAGGCGACGCTCAACCTCGTTGTCGAGAAGATATACGGCAAGGGCACCGTGACGCGCTTCCGTCCCCACCACTTCCCGTTTACCGAGCCGAGCTGTGAAATGGACATCCAGTGCCACAAGTGCGGCGGCAAGGGCTGCCCCACCTGCAAGGGCGAGGGCTGGATAGAGGTTCTCGGCGCGGGCATGGTGCATCCGAAGGTTCTCTCCGGATGCGGCATCGACCCCGACGTGTACTCCGGCTGGGCGTTCGGCATGGGTCTTGAGAGACTTGCAATGGGCGAATACAAGATAAACGATCTGAGACTTATTTTCGAGAACGACACACGCTTCCTCGAACAGTTCTGATTAGGGCTTAGTATTAATCATTGATTGGAGAATAAACGATGAATCTTTCGAGAAAATGGCTCAATGAGTTTGTTGAGCTTCCTTTGGATGAATATGACGACAGAACCTTTGCCGAAGCCATGACCATTTCCGGCTCCAAGGTCGAGATAACCGAGGATCTAAGCAAGGAAATAAAAAACGTCAAGGTCGGCAGAATACTTTCCATTGAAAAGCACCCCAATTCCGACCATATGCTGGTCACCAAGATAGACGTCGGCGCGGAAGAGCCTGTACAGATATGCACCGGCGCGTGGAACGTCCATGTGGGCGATCTCGTTCCGGCCGCGCTGCACAATTCCGTGCTGCCCGGCGGCGTGAAGATCACAAAGGGCAAGCTTCGCGGCGTGGAATCCTGCGGTATGCTCTGCTCCCTCAAGGAGCTTAATATGACCGTGCATGATTTTCCCTACGGCGAGATAAAGGCCGCCGCCATTCTCGGCGACTACAAGCCGCTCGACACTGAAAAGCCCTCCGTCTCCGCAGATATCCACAGCGGCGACAAGATTTTCGGCACGGTCTATGCCGCGGATGTGACCGACGTTGCACCCTATTCCGCCGGTAAATGGAAGGTATGCATCGATCTTGGCGCAAGAGAGCTTTGCTGCGTTACCGACTGTCAGAATATCCACACCGGCGACATGATCGCGTTCGACACGGCAAAGGACAAGGTATGCACCCTTGCCGATCTTCACGCGAAGCAGGAGGAGTTCCCCCACTGCATTGAGGACGGCATACTCGTTCTGCATGAGGACTGCAAGCCCGGCGACGACGTCGGCGCTCTGCTCGGTATGGACGACCATATCGTTGAGTTTGAGATAACCCCAAACCGCCCCGACTGCCTTTGCACCATAGGTCTTGCGCGCGAAGCCGCCGTTACCTTCGGCAAGGAGCTGAAGCTGCACACGCCCGTCGTCAGAGCGGCCGCAGGCGGCGATATCAACGACATGGCTAAAATCGTCATTGAGGACGCCGACCTCTGCCCCCGCTACACGGCGCGCATGGTCAAGAACGTCCGCATAGCCCCCTCACCCGCCTGGATGCGTGAGCGTATCCGCAACGCCGGTATGCGCCCGATAAACAACATTGTCGATATCACCAACTATGTCATGCTCGAGTACGGTCAGCCGATGCACGCGTTTGACTTCTCATGCGTCAAGGATCACGAAATTCACGTCCGCCGCGCAAAAGAGGGCGAGATCATCACTACCCTTGACGGCGCCGACCGCAAGCTCACCACAAATATGCTGTGCATATGCGACACGGAAAAGCCCGTGTGCGTAGCGGGCGTTATGGGCGGCGCGAACAGCGAGATCGTCGGCGATACGGATATGGTTCTGTTTGAAAGCGCAAACTTCAACGGTCCCTCCGTCCGCCGCACCGCAACCGCTCTCGGTATGCGTACCGACGCTTCCTCACGCTACGAAAAGGGACTTGACCCGCAGAACACCATAAAGGCCGTTGAACGCGCCTGTGAGCTTATAGAGCTTCTGGGCGCGGGCGAAGTGGTAGAGGGCGTCATTGACGTCGTTCCCGCCGAGCTTAAAACCACCACCGTCAAGCTTGAGCCGGGCAAGATAAACGCGCTTTTAGGCACCGACGTTGACCGCAATACCATGGTCAAAATCCTCGTTGACCTCGGCTTTACCGTCGATGGCGACACAATATATGTTCCTTCATGGCGCGGCGATGTTGAGCACTACTCCGACATTGCGGAGGAAGTCGCCCGTTTCTACGGCTACAACAACATCCCCGTAAAATTCACCGGCGCTATAAGCACCTGCGGCGGCTTCACCGACGTGCAGCAGTGCGAACGCAATGTCGGCGCGGCTCTGCGCAGCATGGGACTGGATGAGATAATCACCTACTCCTTTATCTCCCCTGCCTACTACGACAAGATAAGAATGCCCGCCGATTCACCGCTGAGAGACAGCCTTAAAATACTCAACCCGCTCGGCGAGGACACCTCGATCATGCGCACCACCATTCTCCCCTCCATGCTGGAAATTCTGACCCGCAACTACAACTTCCGCAACCCCGCCGCCGCGCTCTACGAGATCGGCAGGATATACCTCAAGCGTGAAGACGGCCTTGCGGATGAGCCGAAGATAGTTTCTATCGGCGCTTACGGAAACGGCGTCAGCTTCTTCACGGTAAAAAGCTGGGTCGAAGGGCTGTTTGAAGCGCTTGATATCGAAGGCGCAAAGTACGTTGCAGAGCATGAAAGCCCCGCATACCACCCCGGCCGCTGCGCAAAGGTCTATGTCGGCGACGTGTATGTCGGCGTGTTCGGACAGATTCATCCGGAAACGGCGAAGAATTACGGCGTGGACGCCGAGCTTTACTGTGCGGAGCTGAATTTTGCGGCGCTCTATGCGCTCAAGGGCGCTCTGCCGGTATACAAGCCTCTGCCCAAGTTCCCCGCTACGACCCGCGATATTGCAGTCGTCTGCGACAGCGGTATTACCGTCGGAGAGCTTATGGACTGCATAAACGAAAACGGCGGTCAGTATCTCAAGGGCTGCAAGCTGTTTGACATTTACACCGGTCACCATATCGCGGAGGGCAAAAAATCCGTCGCATTCTCCCTGACAATGCGTGCGGACGATCAGACGCTTACAGACGATCACGCCGATGAGACGATAAAGGCAATACTTGAAGCGCTTGAGAAAAAATTCGGCGCTGTAATAAGATAACGGCTGCCGGATAAAGCAAAAAATTTAAAGTAATTTTCCTTTACTTGGAACTTTTTCGTGTTATAATCGTCTAAATAACAGAGAAAAATAGAGGAGGGTCATCATGGAAGATGCTACCAGAAAATTTACGGCCGTTGACAGCAAGGCGGAAATGAAGGAAATATTGTCCTCTGTGTACAATTCCCTCATGGTAAAAGGCTATAACCCAATCAATCAGATAGTGGGCTATATTCTTTCGGAAGACCCGACCTATATAACGAATTACAACAACGCCCGCTCCCTCATCTGCCGCATTGACAGGGATGAGCTGATGCAGGAGCTTGTCAAAACCTATCTCGACAAGTAACACAGAATCTACCATTGACAAGCTTTCCGCCGAGCATTTTGAAAGCGTTCAAAATGCTGTTACCGAGAGCCTTGATATATCAAGGCTCTCGACGGCGGTTTATCCAATTTGAGGCGGGCCTTGCCCCCTCAAGCTCCCCCGCTGCTCTGTTATCTGACTTTAATACATAGCTTTTTGACAGTCTACAATAAACGCACGGCAAAAGCCGTGCGTTTATTGTGTCAAAGAAGCTTGCTTCTCTGACAAGCTAAAGACTCCGGGTCAGACGTTGAATCTGAACAGGGTCACGTCGCCGTCATGCATAACGTATTCCTTGCCCTCGCTGCGCATAAGTCCCTTTTCCTTTGCCGCCGCCATACTGCCGCAGGCCTTGAGATCGTCGAACGCGACTATCTCGGCGCGGATAAAGCCGCGTTCAAAGTCGGAATGTATCTTACCGGCGGCCTGGGGCGCTTTTGTACCTTTCTTTATCGTCCATGCGCGGCACTCGTCGCTTCCGCAGGTGAGGAACGATATAAGCCCCAGCAGGTCATAGGAACACTTTATCATGCGGTCAAGACCGGACTCACTCATGCCAAGCTCCTCAAGGAACATAGCCTTGTCCTCCTCGTCCAGCTCCGCCATCTCCTCCTCGACCTTTGCGCAGATAGGCAGAACCTGTGCGCCCTCCTCCGCGGCTATCGCAGCGACGGTCTTGTAATAGCCGTTGTTCGCGTAGTCGGCAACGCCGTCTTCGTCCATGTTTGCCGCGTAGATAATGGGCTTGAGCGTCAGCAGATCGGCGGAGGCGATTATTTCCGCGTCGTCCTTGCCGCACTCAAAGGAGCGGGCGGATCGGCCGCTGTCAAGATGCTCCCGCAGAGCCTTGAAAACATCAGCCTCGTGCAGATATTTTTTGTCGCCCTTTGCCGCCTTTGCGGCCTTGTCTATACGGCGGTCAACCATTTCCATATCCGCAAGGATAAGCTCAAGGTCGATTATCTCTACATCGCGTTTCGGGTCGGTGCTGCCCTCAACATGGATTATATCGTCGTTGTCAAAACATCTTACAACGTGGACGATAGCGTCGGTCGCACGGATGTCGCCGAGGAACTTGTTGCCCAGCCCCTCACCCTTGGACGCGCCCTTGACAAGACCGGCTATATCGACAAACTCAATAACCGCGGGCGTGTACTTCTTGGGCTTGTAAAGCTCCGCAAGGAAGTCAAGGCGGCTGTCGGGAACGGTCACCATGCCCACGTTAGGCTCTATCGTGCAGAACGGAAAGTTTGCCGATTGAGCGCCTGCGTTCGTAATGGCGTTGAAAAGAGTGGACTTGCCCACATTGGGCAGACCGACGATACCTAATTTCATATATATAATCTCCTTGTTTTTGCAGTATCGTATATGATATCACAGCGCGTGCGTTTTTTCAATATTCAAGCGGAAAACTCTGCCGATATGCGGGAAAAAGCGGCGCTGTAACATAATGCCCGCAATTACCCCGAACCTTCCGGAAAACCGTTGCGTTTACCGCCGCCGGCGGTTATAATTGTATCGGAATATTAAATATGAGAAGTATGTTATGCAGAAAACGGGCATGATTGAGGACTGCTTTGCAGGAGGTGGATTTAGTGCTGATAAAATCTACATCGAGATTTGCCTGCAATACGGTAGCCCCCGCCTCGTCAATCCGAAAGCTGAAAGAAAAAGGCGTGGGCGTCAATTTTGAAAAAGAGTATATTCAAAACGGCAGAAAGCCTTGAAAATAAAGGATTTCTGCCGTTTTCCTATGTCTGTTTGTCGCTTATTTGTCGCTTAAATCTACAAGCAGATATAAAAAGATGATTGACAACATAGGAATTTACACAGTCATTCTGTTTGCTGTGGCTTTTTTGCTCAATGCCGCCACAAGCACATTACGCGGCGGGCAAACAGACGCTAAAACTATGTCCTGAAAACAAGGTTGCGGGTTGCCGCTATTATCTGCACGGATAGGCCCCGCATATAGTACAGAGTTATTCAAGGAAACAGTCTGATTTCTTTGGGCGTGTTTGTAGTTATCACCATATGAGAAAGCAAGAATGTTCACTTCGTCGGTATGCTCTGCAATAAATTTATGCAGGTCAAGCGCGGTACTTGAAGAAATATAGTCTGCAAGTAAATCTTGCAATACCCATATGGTTTTGCCGTTCCATGCCATAGCTGCCTGTGATTTCACAATCAGTTGGCTTGCCATTCTTGCCCATACTTGGCGATAGTTTATACCGGGGGCTAAATGCGGCTTTCCTAACATACAGTCCTCAAAAGCCTGTGGAATGCAACTTCGTTTTCTCTTGTTGCCGCCGGATGTGCTGGAAGTCATAACTTCCACTATTACAGGGGAACCAACTGGAAAATCTTCAATATATATTTCTCCATCACGACGTGCAAATGTATGCCCGCTATCGCGCAGGTTCTTTTGTAGTATACTCCATTCTAAGCCCGAATCGGCAATCGCCTGCGCTTGTTTCACCCTGCCTAAAGGCATCAGAACATAATCAAAAGTATAGTCAAAAGCAGATGTATCCTCATCGTCACTTCCGTTAGTATATTTGACTTTAGTTTCTGCCCATATACCTATTTCTATGCCTTTTGGAAAACCACATTTTTCTATAAGCCTTGTTTGTGTTTCTCCCCTCAAAATACGATTTTCTGCTTTTTTGCCCATATACAGCAAGCGACGGGGGCATATAATCCATGGTGGTGTATCATCAGATACTTGAATGGAACATACGCCAGACGGAACACGGGTTAATCCGGGAAAAAGTTCTTTAAGTTCGTCATGCTCTCTTAAGTCAATATCAGACATAAAACGATTTCCGCCGCCATCGCACAAATCAGAAATAAAAGGGCAATACGCTTGTTTTCTTGACTCAATAACAGCAGGGCTGTTGTCATCTACAGGGTATCCGAGCAGTTCGTAGATTTTTGGCATAGAATAATCTCCTTTACTTTCTCTGCTATCGCCTTGGCTAAAGGTGGGGGAACAGAATTTCCCACTTGCCTGTGTTGGTCCAAATCCTTTACTGTGCCAGTTCTGCCACGGATAGGTCCTCTTAAAACATAACTGTCAGGATAACCGTGAATGCGCATATATTCACGTGGGGTCAAATATCTATCTTCTAAAGGGTGATAGAATATCTCTCCACCTCGCAAAGTGTTTGACGGTTTTCCACGGTCAAGACGCAAAAATTTTGTGGTATCTTTCTTTGTTAATCCACCTATTTGTTCCTTTGGTAAATGTGTCTGTGATGAAAGGTTCTTGCCCTCTGGAACACCGTGAATGCGTTCCCTGTCGCGCCGTGGAGTTACATCATAATGGCTATTATCTGGTATTTCAGAACAGTCAGATTTTACCACAGGCTCTCCAAGCCCGTTTATAACGTCACCTACGGTTCTATATGGTGGAAGATTAAACAAATTCATAGTTTCCGATGGTTTGGAATGTGTCGGGTTCGGGAACTGAAAACCGTTGGGTTTCTTTGTTGCAACTATAAAAACTCTTTCCCTTAATTGTGGGACACCATAGTCAGCCGCAAGCATAACCCGCCATTTAGGCACATAGTCTAACTCTTCCAGTTCATTTATAAATTGTTCAAAGACACCTCCGCGTTTTCCAGATAAATCCTTCGCAGTAAGTAGCCCCTTTACTTGTTCTATCATAATAGCACGGGGTTGTATAACCTTTGCATAGCGAACCATTTGAAACAGTAATAGACCGCGTTCATCAAGTAATGATTGCTTTTTTCCTATTTGTGAAAAAGCTTGACAAGGCGGCCCCCCAAATAGCAAATCAACTTCACCGGGATTATAGCCTAAATCTTTAAGAAGTTGTTCAGGAGCAAACTCTTTTATATCGCCCTCATAAACAATAGTTTTTCTGTTTTCTCTTGAGATGTTCTCTCGTAGTGTTTCGCAGCAGTTTTTATCGAGTTCAAGACAAGATAATATAGTAAATCCTGCCTGTTGAACTCCAATATCCATGCCGCCAGCACCCGAAAACAGAGATATTGCCGTTAAGTTTTTATCCATTATTCTTTCCGCATTTGTTAGCATCGTTCTGTATTTCAACAATATCATCAACCCCGCATTGCAGAGCAGTTGTAATTTTTGCAAGACTTTCCATTGAAACCGGTTCATTCTTGCCAATTTTAGCAATAATATTTGCGCTCACACCCGCAATGCTTTTTAGTTCGGTTTTTGTCAAGCCCCGGTCTATCAGCAGTTTCCACAGGCGGTTATAACTGTATGTCAAAGGAATACCCCCTTGTAACGTCCAAAATAACATTATGCAGTATAGCATAATTTGTCGAAAACCTCAAAACATTCTTGATAAGTCGTGATGCAAAATTTCGATTACCTTGCTCGACTGCTGTAATACAGGGTCAATTCCTCTTTGCAACCCTTGAATGTGTCCCCGCAGGTAATATCGTACAGGATGCCTTTAAACCGCTCAACAACACCAACCCTTGCTCTGTGATTATCAATAAAGTTTTAAAATCTAAAGAGGTACTATAACCGCGTAAGCAGATTAGCAATATGGGCAAAAGAAGCCCTGCATCGCGTCGTTTGACGTGATGCAGGGCTTCGTACTTAATTCCATTCCTCAGCTAAGAGGAAATCGCGGATATTCCGGTGCTTAATCCCGTTTCGGCTCATATCAAACTCATCGAGAGAAACAACGTACTTCGGGAAGTTGTCGCGGATGCTGTCATACGCACCAAACTCACGGTTGACCGTTTCTTCCGATGCCAGCAGGTAAGTGACCTGAACATACAGCTTTTCGCCGCGCTTGTCGCATACAAAATCAATTTCCTTATCGCCTGTTCTGCCGACAGTCACTTCATAGCCCCGGCGCAGCAACTCCAGATACACGATATTTTCCAAAATAAGATTGATGTCCCGCATATTGCCGCCGAAAACAGCTTCACGGATGCCGTGATCGGCAATATAATACTTCTCATTGGATGCAAGAATCTGTTTGCCCTGTAAATCTTCACGTTTTACCTGATAGAACAGGTATGCTTCGCAGCAGTATTTGATATAGTTCAGGATCGTCTCCGGGGCGATAGTGCGCTGCTCGCTTTTCAGGAACTTTGCAAGAGAGGTAGCCGAGAAGGTCGTACCCACATTTGCAATCACATAGGCAATGATCCGTTCCAGCAAGTCAACATCCCGGATTTTATTCTGCTTCACGATGTCCTTGAGCTGGACAGAGTTGAACAGATCATGAAGATACTGCATGGACGGAGCATCTGCATAGCGGAGGTTTGCGAGGTAGGGCATACCTCCGGCAAGCAGGTACTTTTGGAAACACTGCGGAATGGACGCATCGGGCAAGATCGAACGGTACAGTTCCATGAACTCCCCGAATGAGAACGGATAGATCACAAACTCCACATACCGACCGCCCAGATAAGTCGCAAGCTCACCGGACAGCAGCTTCGCATTGGAACCGGTGATATAGATGTCGCAATCCAGCGAAACACGGAGAGAGTTGATACACTTCTCCCAGTCCTTGACCTCCTGTATCTCATCAAAGAACAGATAAACCTTGCCCTCTATTTCTGCGGCTCTCTTGGTGATTTCGTCATGAAGAGCCTGCGCGGTTTGCAGGTGGGAATAGCTCATATCTTCAAAGTTGATGGAGATAAACTGCGCAGGGCTGACACCGGACTCCGTGAGTTCCTGTTTGATCAGCTCCAACATGACCGACTTTCCGCAGCGGCGAATACCGGTCATAACCTTGATCAGCTCCGTTCCGATAAATGGGCGGATGCGGCTCATATACAGTTCGCGTTTGATCATAAGTCTTTGTCCCCTTTCAGTGGTTGACCATAGTATATCAAATTTACAGGTTAAACTCAATGGTGAAAATACAAATTTATAAGTTATAACTTATGAAATCCAAAATTCAACAAGAAGTTTCAGATAAACCTTGACGTGATAAACGCGGCATTGTCCTTGGTGATCCTTGGCGGCTTATCAAGGACAATAACGATGTATGAGTGATGATCCGCCCGAAAAAACCGGCGCGGGTCAGCCTTAAAATCATTTCACTTTTCCTATTGACGTGCATCGGCGCAAGTGATATATTTATAACATCGCAAGTGCGAAATATGTAACATTGAGAAAAGAAGTAAAAGAAGTATGAGTAAGAAAGTAACATTAAAAGAGCTGCTTATCGCACGTATCGTGCTGGCGGTATGCATCGCGGTATATTACTGGTGCTGGGCAAGAAACGGGTGGGAAAGCTATTTCAGCTCCATTCAGACAACCGCTGCAATCTTTGCTTTTCTCTTTTTCTGCTTTTTGGGTGCGCGGGAAAGAAAATACAAGAAGGAGGTTGTGGACGAAATGGCTGCGGCAAATCTGAAACGCTGTGACTCGGTCTGCTATAAGATCACTATGGCGTTGATAGTCTGCATCGGGTTTCTGTCGGCTGTTTTACGCTTTGACATATCCTCGGAGGTAATTGGCTACCTGCTGATGGGCGTGCTGGTGGCGACGTCCGTTATACGGACGGTACTGTTCTGCTATATGGACGCGAAGGGGGTTTAATCGTGCTCGTAACCAGAGTCAAGGAGTATCGGGAGAAGGCGGGGTATAAGCAGAGCGAACTGGCCGAGCTTGTTGGTGCGAGACGGGAAACGATTGTCCATCTGGAAAACGGAAGATATAATCCGTCCCTTAAATTGGCTATGGATATTGCGAAAGTGTTCCATGTGACCGTTGAGGAACTGTTTGAATTTGTTGATGATGGGAAGTGAGGCGTCTGACGGGAAAACGAAAAAATTCCGACAGCAGCTTATTTTGCCCTGCCTACGGGTGCGGTGAGCATGAAGCGGCTTATCAGCACGGATAATTTATCGGGAAAGCATTGCGTTTCCCGCTTCCGGCGGTTATAATCCGTATCGGAATATGCATTACCTTTACCGACTGAGGGTATCCGGAAAAATAACCCCCCTTCCGACAGAGAGAAGACAGGACAGGTGACAATATGACCCGCTCTTATGATTTGACAGAGGGCAGCGTTTCACAGCATTTACTGCGGCTTGCAGCGCCCCTTATCGTAGGCAATATTTTGCAGCAGCTCTATAACACGGCGGATGCTTTTATTCTCGGGCGCTTTGCCGGCAGTGCGGAGTTTGCTTCCGTGGGCATTGCGGGCGCGGTGATGAATTTGTTTATCTTCATGATAACTGGTGCGTGCAGCGGCATTTCCGTTATCCTTGCACAGCTCTACGGTGCGCACGACAGGGAAGCGTTCAGACGCGAGCATTGGCTGGCGCTTGTATTCGGCATACTTGTTACCGCAGTATGCAGTATAGCCGGCTTTCTTATACTTCCGGCTCTGCTCCGGCTTATCCGCACACCGGCGGAGCTGACGGGCTTTGTGACCGGCTACCTCACGATCATTCTGCTGAGCCTCCCGGCTACGTTCCTTTATAACCTGTACAGTGCGCTTCTGCGCTCCATAGGGCGGGCTAATGCGGCGCTGCTGGCTTTGTTTGCGGCGGTGAGCGTTAATCTGCTGCTGGATTACTGCTTTGTCGCCAAGCTGCAATGGGGTATTTCCGGCGCGGCGTGGGCGACTGCCGCATCGCAGGCGTTTTCGGCGCTGCTGTGCATCATATATCTGCGCCATAAAACGCCGGAGCTGCTCTTTACGCGCAGGGACTGCCGAATGGACGCGGCGCTTCTGCGCCAAACGGCACATTTCAGCTTTATTACCGCCATGCACCAGTCGAGCCTGTATATCGGGAAGCTGCTTGTGCAGGGCGCGGTAAACACCGGCGGCACGGAAATGATCTCCGCCTATACCGCGACGACGCGTATCGAGGGCTTTGCAAACTCGTTTGCCGACAGCGGCGCCGCGGCGGCTTCGGTGGTCGTGGCTCAGAACTACGGCGCAGGTAAGGATGAGCGGGTGCGCGAGACGTTTGGCAAGAGCCTTGTGCTTATGGTCTGTATGGGGCTTGCAATGTCGGCGATAATGTATGTCAGCGCAGGCGCGTCGGTTGGCTTCATGCTGGGAAGCTACAGCGGCGAGGCCTATGAAAATGCCTGTGATTATATGAAAATAATCGCTCTGTTCTATACGCTTTGCTTCATAGGCGGCTCTTTTGCTGGCTATTTTGACGGCATAGGCCGCGTGTCCGTTCCGTTCATCGGCGCGACAAGCCATATCGCGCTGCGCGTAGTCCTCTCGTGGCTGCTGGTCGATAAAATGGGGCTGTCGGCGGTCGCGCTTGCGACAGGTATAGGCTGGGTGCTTATGAATGTTTTGTGGGCGCTCATAAAGCGGTGCAGCGCGAAACGCAGCCGTGCCGAAAAACAGGATTGAACTAAAAACGATCAAAATAAGGGGCTGCGGCAAAACAAAATTGCCGCAGGCCCCTTTACAGCTTGTCAAAAAAGTCCTGCAAGGACTTTTTTGACCGCGCTTTCCGCCGAGCATTTTGAAAGAGTTCAAAATGCTGTTGCCGAAAGCCTTGATATATCAAGGCTTTCGACGGCGGTTTATTCAATTTGAGGCAGACCCTGCCCCCTCAAGCTCCCCCGCTGCTCTGTTATCTGACTTTAATACATAGTTTTTTGACATTCTGCCTTTAATAATATAATTCGGTTCTCTGTCAGTTTACAGCCTCCACCATTTTATGCCGGAGGCTTCAAGCTCTTTTATAGGATACATGCCCTTTACGTCGATTAGCACCGGCTCGGTGTCGGGGCGGTAAAGCTTCAGAATATCGCCGAGCTTCATTTCGCGGAACTCCCTGTGAGCCACTGCGGCGATTATGCAGTCGGCGTCATGGATATCCTCAAGCGCGGTAAGCTCAATGCCGTATTCCTTCTTTGCCGTCGCGGGATCTGCCCACGGATCGGCGACCAGAGGCTCAATACCGTAGCCGCCGAGACATTTTATAATATCCTCCACCTTGCTGTTGCGGCAGTCAGGGCAGTTTTCCTTGAACGTGATCCCGAGGATAACGACCCTGCTCTTTTTGGGAGCCTGCCCCGCCTCAACCATTTTCTTTACCGCGGTTTCCGCGACAAACGCGCCCATGCCGTCGTTCACTATCCTGCCGTTGAGGATTATCTGACTGTGGTAGCCGAGTTTTTCCGCCTCGTATGTAAAATAATACGGGTCAACGCCTATGCAGTGTCCGCCGACAAGACCGGGGCGGAAGCCGAGGGCGTTCCACTTCGTGTTCATGCCGTCAACGACCTCGTTCGTGTCGATGCCCATACGGTCAAATACCATGGCAAGCTCGTTCATGAAAGCGATGTTGATGTCGCGCTGACTGTTTTCGACGACTTTGACGGCTTCGGCGGTCTTGATGCTGCTGACCGGATATGTTCCGGCTTTGATAACAATGTCATAAACCTGCTTCACGATCCTGCACGTCAGCTCGTCCATGCCGGAGACGATCTTGCGGATAGTAGTCAGTGTATGCACCTTGTCGCCGGGGTTGATGCGTTCGGGACTGTACGCGATCTTGAAATCCGTCCCGCACGTCAGACCGGATTCCTTTTCAAGGATAGGTATGCAAACGTCTTCGGTGACGCCGGGATATACCGTCGATTCATAGCATACGACCGCGCCTTTGGTGAGGTTGCGCCCGACTATGCGCGAGGCGTTTTCGACGGGATAGAGATCGGGCGTATGGTCGGAGTTTACCGGTGTGGGCACGGCGACGATGAGAAACTTCGCTTCGCGCAGTCTTGTCTCGTCCGATGTAAAATCGACAGTGGTACGGCTTATGGCTTCGTTCCCAACCTCGTTTGTCGGGTCAACACCGCTTTTGTACTGGCGTATTCTGTTTTCGTTATGGTTATAGCCGATAACCTTCACGTATTTTGCAAACTCGACGGCGATCGGCATACCCACATAGCCAAGGCCGATAAGCGCAAGCTTTTCCTCACCGGCGATAAGGCGGTCGTACAGTGTATCGAAAGCGATTGTGTTATCCATGTAAGCACCAACTTTTGCTGCAAATTATTTTGTTTTCAAGCCCGCAGGAGCCGGACAGAGCCGCCGAAATGCGGTGTGTGCAGCTCCCCTTATGCTTAAAAGAGTTAATTATATTAAATCTTCTGATTGATTTTCAGTATACCACATTTCGGCCTGCAAGACAACGTAATTTTCCGCTTGCCGCGCCGGAATGAAAACGCGCGGCTTTTGCCGTGCGTTCAGACTGTCAAAAAAGTCCTTGCAGACCTTGACAAGCTGACAGGCTAAAGGGATGCGGCAGAAACCTGCCGCATCCCTCAGCTTGTCAAAAAAGTCCTTACAGGACTTTTTTGCCTGCGCTTTCCGCCGAGCATTTTGAAAGAGTTCAAAATGCTGTTACCGAAAGCCTTGAGATATCAAGGCTTCCGACGGCGGTTTATCCAATTTGAGGCGGGCCTTGCCCCCTCAAGCTCCCCTGCTGCTCTATTATCCGGCTTTGGTGCATATTTTTTTGACAGTCTCAAAGAGTTGTTATATATGATGTCCCGTGACGGAAAACTCCACCCATTCGGCAATGTTTACCGCGTGATCGCCGATGCGCTCAAAATATTTCGCTATCATGAGCAGGTCTATCGCGTATTCGCCGTCGGCTGCGCTGGCGGTTATCATCGTGATCAGGGTGTTTTTGACGCGCATAAAAGCCTCATCGACTACGTCGTCATAATCTATGACCGCATTTGCAAGCGCAAGGTCCCTTTTTACATAGGCCTCAATGCTGTCGTTGACCATCTTGATCGTAGCCTCCGCCATAAGGCGTATGTCATGACATTCTTCACCCGTTCTGCCGCCCAAAAAGGTGATTATCTCGGCTATATCCTCCGCCTGATCGCCGATTCTCTCCATGTCCGTTATCATTTTGAGCGCGGCGGAAATAATGCGGAGATCCTTTGCCACAGGCTGCTGCTGAAGCAGAAGCTTCAGGCAGATGGACTCTATTTCACGCTCCATCTGGTCGATCATGCCGCCGCTCTCTATGGCCTTTTTCGCGTCGGAGCTGCTGCCGTTGAGCAGGGCTTTTACGGAAAGGGCGATTATACTCTCGCATTCACAGCCCATTTCGGTCATTTTCCTGTTGAGCAGATCCAACTGCTCGTCAAATCTGTTTCTCATGCTTTCCTCCGTAAAATTCATTTACAGCACTGTTGTTTCGATGTCACCCGAATCTTCCCGTTATGTAGTCTTCCGTCCGTTTATCGACAGGGGTGGAAAACAGCTTTTCGGTATCGTCGGCTTCTATAAGCTCGCCCAAAAGGAAGAAGGCGGTTTTGTCCGAGATGCGCACAGCCTGCTGCATGTTGTGCGTTACAATGATTATCGCGTACTTTTCTTTGAGCAGCAGTATAAGATCCTCAATACGGGATGTAGAGATCGGGTCGAGAGCGGATGTAGGCTCATCCATGAGCAGCACCTTAGGCTTTACCGCGAGTGCGCGTGCGATGCACAGTCTCTGCTGCTGTCCGCCGGACAGACCTAGCGCACTTTTCCTCAGCCGATCCTTTACCTCGTCCCATATCGACGCGTCCCTCAGCGACTGTTCGACGATCTCGTCAAGCTCCTTTCTTGCCGTGATCCCGTGCGTGCGCGGACCGTAAGCGATGTTGTCATATATGCTCATCGGGAAAGGGTTCGGCTTCTGGAACACCATGCCGACGTCCCTGCGAAGCTCGTTGACGTCAACATCCTTGCCGAAAATGCTCCTGCCGTTGTATGCTGCGTTTCCGGCGATCCTGACCCCCGGTATCAGGTCGTTCATACGGTTGAGCGTTTTGAGAAAAGTGGATTTGCCGCAGCCCGACGGGCCGATCAGCGCCGTTATGCTCTTGTCGGGGATGCCGATGCTTATATCCTTGAGCGCGTGCGTTTCGCCGTACCAGAGATTGAGCTTATCCGCCGTGATTATTTCGTTCATAGACTTCTCCTTTTTGCAAAGTGCTTTCCGACAGCTGCGGCAGAAAGGTTGATAAGCAGCGTAAGAACCATGAGAATAGCGGCGATGGCGAAAGCCGCGCCGAACTCGCCCTCCTCCTTTGCATATACGTACAGCGCTACGGTCAGCGTAGCGCCGGGGCTTACAAGACCGGTGAACAGCCCGTTTACGGCGTGTGCAAAGCCCGCAGTGAACAGCAGCGCCGCCGATTCGCCTAAAATCCGGCCGACGGAGAGAATACATCCGGTTATAACGCCGTCGATGCAGCCGGGCAGTACAACTGTACGGATAACGCGCCATTTGCCTGCGCCCAGACCGAAAGCTCCCTCACGGTAGCTTTGCGGAACGGTTTTGAGGCTTTCCTGCGTCGTGCGCATCACAGTGGGCAGATTCATGATAACGAGCGTCAGAGCACCGGCAAGCAGACTTGTGCCGAAGTTGTTGGAAAAGAGGAGCATACCGACAAGCCCGTAGATAACGGACGGTATTCCCGACAGCGTTTCTGCGGCGTATTCAATGGCGGAGACGATTCTTTTGCTTTTTGCATATTCCGTGAGATATACCGCTGCGCCAACGCCGAGAGGAAGTACGATGACAAGCGCGGCGAGCACGATATAGACCGTGTTGAGGATATCCGGAAAGATCCCTATATTGCCGGTCAGGTAACTCGGCTTGGTAGAGAGAAACTGCCATGAAATATTCGGCAGACCCTTTGCCGTGATATAGCCGAGCATGAGCAGCAGCAGCGCCGAGGTAAGCGCGGTGCATACATACATCAGAGTACGCATGAAAGCCGCATACATTTTTCTTCTTGCGTCCATACTATTTCTCCTTGTCCCGTTTCAGAAAGAAGTTGAGCGCGGCGTTTATGAGCATGATGAAAAAGAACAGCACGAGCGCTATGGAAAACAGTGCGTTTCTTTGCAGGCTTCCCGGACTTGAATAGGCCATTTCGCTTGCGACCGCCGTTGTAAGAAAACGCACGCTCTGGAAAAGGGAGGGCATATTTGCAACGTTTCCCGAAACCATCATGACAGCCATCGCTTCTCCTATGGCGCGCCCTACGCCCAGCACGACGGCAGCGGCTATTCCGCTTTTCGCAGCCGGAACGGACACCCTGAAATATGTTTCCGTCGGCGTCGCGCCAAGCGCGAGGGATGCGTCCTCGTATTCTTTCGGAACTGCATCCAGCGCCGTCACCGACACCTTGACTATACTCGGCAGTATCATTACGGCAAGCACGATCATAGCGGCAAGGAGGCTTGCGCCGTCGGCGAGATCGAATATCTTCCGTATTGCCGGCACGAGGATGAGCATACCCGCAAGACCGTATACGACCGAGGGGATGCCCGCAAGAAGATTTACCGCCGCCTCAAGCGCACTGCGCACCTTTTGTCCGGCAATCTTGGAGATGAACACCGCCGTGAAGAAGCCGACAGGAACGCCGATGACAATGGCTCCTGCCGTTCCGTATATGCTCGTGAGAATAAACGGCAGTATTCCGTATTTAGGCTCGGCGGCGGTGGAGGCCCATTCCTTCCCGAAAAGAAAATTGGCAAGACCTATTTCCCTTATGGCGGGTATTCCGGAAACTATAAGATAAACCGTGATCAGCAGAACACAGGCCACAGTTATAAGACCCAGCAGCAAGAATATCCCGTGGACGGCGCTTTCAAATAATCTGTTTTTCTTCATAAATTTCCTTAAACCGGATCAAGCGGCGGTGCTGTGATAAACCGCCGCTTGAATTTTTCTTGCTTATTTGACAGGGACAGCGCCCGCACCGCTGATTATATCGCCCGCCGCCTCGGAAGTGGCATAGTCGAAGAACTTCTGTGCGCTTTCCAAAAGAGCGGTTCCGCTCTTTGTGACGAGAACAAAGGGACGCTGCACGGCGTAACTGCCGTCCTTGACCGTTTCCTCGCTGGGTACTACTCCGTCAATGCTGAGCGCCTTTACGGTATCCTTGACGGAGGCGAGGGAGGCGTAGCCGATGGCGTTGGGATTGGAGGCGACCGTGGTAATGACGTCGCCCGTGGAGGTCAGCTCCTGACGGTATTTGCACGCGTCCTTTGTGCCTGTGATGGATTCAAATCCGTCTCTTGTGCCGCTTCCGGCTTCGCGCCCGATGAGTACGATCTCTCCGTCGCTTCCGCCGACTTCGCTCCAGTTCTTTATCTCACCGGTGTAGATCTTTGCAACGGTTTCGAGAGAGAGGTCGCTTACGGTGTTCTGCGGGTTTACGATTATGGCTATGCCGTCAAGTGCGAGTACGGTTTCTTCAAGACCCTTTTCCTTTTCTGCGTCTTTGAGGCTTCTGCTTGCAAGACCTATGTCGCATCTGCCCTCCTCAACGGCCTGAATGCCCGCGCCGGAGCCGGTGGCGTTATAGGTGACGGTAATGCCGTTTTCGCTTTCAAAAGTCTCGCCGAGTGCGCCGATGACCTTGCTCATTGATGTCGAGCCGTCGGTTGCGACCGTCTGCTTTGCCTGCGTACTGCCTCCGCATCCGGTAAGAATTGATATAAGCAGTAATGCCGCCGCGATATAATACACGAATCTTTTCATTTTCTGTCTCCTTAGACTTTTTTATTTACGCGGTCTCCCTGACCACGCTCATATCGTAAGGCACAACGGTAAAATCCGTTATCCGCACTTTGTAAAATCTGCGTAAAGCAAAAAAAGCCTGCGGAGGAAAGAAATAACTTCTTTCCTCCGCAGGAGATCGAATTATAAAATTTGATATAGCGGCTGTAGAATCAGCCGAGTGCCTCTTGAAGAACCAAATATCCCTCATCTGACAGGAAAGCCGTTCTGTGGACTATCTCATTGCACAGTTCTCCTATATCGTCAGCACGGAAAATGACATCGCTCTGTACGGTTACAGTGCAGTCTGATTCATCATAATAGAATTTCACAAAACGATAACGAGAGTTCAGATCATTGCAGACCTTGATGCATTCATCTGCCTGACTCGGCTTGATCTCATACAGATTCCACACATACAGCACAGCGCCCGTGTCGTCGTTGTCAAAAAAGAAATTTACGGTCACGTCCGTGTTGTCACCGCCGAATGAAATCAAAAAAATGTCCTCACCGTTATCGGTTTTGCCCTTATAGGTGTAAATAGTGCCTTCGTTGTCAAGATATTTTGAAAACGCATCGGCAGCCGCTCCCTTTTCCGCAAAGGCAGAGACTGGGAAAATCATAGTGCTGAGGATAAGGATAATAACGATCGTCTTTAGAACTTTCTTCATAGCGGTCTCCTTTTTCGTTTTTTTAGTGGTTCTTAAATAAGCGGGCTTTAGTGTAATATTCTAAGGTTTTACTTTTTTAAACGATGGGAAACGGTGGATTTACTTGCGCTTTTCATCGAATGGTTCAGTCGAGCGAAACTCAATATTTCAACATTGCGGTTAAGACTTGCTATATTGCTTTAAGAAAAGAGACATCCCATTTTGCCGTAGACCATGGGCTGTTACGGAGCATACAAATATAAAGACCTGCTGTCTTATCCTTTGACTGTTGTTGAAAGCAATATTATTTTGCTTTGTCAAATTCGGGTATGAAATCGGATGAAACGCCTATGTCGTGCAGTCTGATCTTCATCTGGCTGGGTTTCTTGTTGTACATGGCTGTGCGCAGCTCATCATCGGGGATAAAGCGGTAGTAAGCGGCGCAGAAGTTATCAAACATATCCCGGTTGCTGGGTCTGGTTTTAAGATATACCATGACGGCCGCGCTGAAAAAGCCGATAAAAAAGCCGATTATAAGATAAAGCGCACAGAACCTGAGTACGACGGCGCAGGAGAGAAGAATGAGAAATACGCAGATACCGGTCGAAATACCGGTGTATTTTTTTGCACCGTCTCCGACAAGACCGCCGTCGGTTTCAAGCATTTTTTTTGTGAGCGGATTTGCGACGAGAATATTAAAAAGAAACTGACGGACGAAAAGGTACGACCAGAGCCAGCCGCCAAAAAAAATTGCGCCGAACCACATGATTTTCATCTGCATGGTAAAATTCCTCCGAGAAGTTATTTGTTTCGATTATTTTTTATTATATCATATATCTCAAAAAATTCAAGAATATTTGCGGACAGGCGGCATAGATTGGTATGGGGAGTGAGGAAATGGATTACTTCAAGGAAGCTCTCGGACTGCTTCCGGAGCATTTGTATAAAAGCGTTGAAGGCTTACTGTATCCGATACCGGAGCAGCTGCGTCTCAGGTGCGGAAAAGCAATGACGGCGTCGCGTTTCATGCAGGAATATCCGATCGGAACGGATACGGTCACGGAGAGGGATATAGGCAGGGTGCTTGAAAAGGCGACCTGCGCCTCGGTTCATTCCGCGATATCCACGATGAGAGCGGGCTTTATCCCGTACAGAGGACTCAGGATAGGACTTTGCGGCAGTGCGATGTTCAAAAACGGAGAGCTTTGCGGCTTTTCAAGATACAGCTCACTTGTGATACGCATACCGTCGCCTTTTGTCGGCAATCTTACAAGGGAGGCGGCAAGGCTCAGCAAAAACGGCTTTGCCAATACGCTTATCGTGTCCCCGCCCGGCGGGGGAAAAACAACGGCGCTGAGAGAGCTTGTGCGCCTCGTGTCGGATATGGGGCATACTATAGCCGTCGTTGATGAGCGGGACGAGATATTCGGCGGGGAGGAGCGCGATATGGGCGGGCATACCGATGTGCTGACCGGAACGGACAAGCAGACGGGCGTAATGATGCTGCTCAGGACGATGGGACCGGAGATAATAGCACTCGATGAGATAAGCCGGAGGGAGGATATAAAAGCGGTGGAGGAAATATCCGGCTGCGGCGTGGGAATAATAGCGACCGCTCACGGAATGGGCTTTGAGGATATGAAAAAGCGTGAGGAATACAGACGTCTTTTCTGCGAGGGTGTGTTCAGATACATATTGGAAGTGCGATTGGACGAATACGGCAGACACTACGCCCTGACGGAGATAAACCCTTGAAGCTTGCCGGTGCGCTTTTATGTGTTGCCGCATCCGTGCTTTTTGGCGTTCAGCGTATAAGAGGCGAAAGGAAAAAGCTCAGGGCATACCGCTGCCTCGCCGATACGCTCCGGATAATAAAAAGCGAGCTGTGCGCAAGGCTTCTCCCGCTGCCCGAGCTGACGGAGCTTGCGGAAAAAGTCTCCGAGGACTGCGTAAAGGAATTTTTCCATAAAGTTTCCGGCGGCTTTGAGGAAATAGGCGAAAAGGATTTTGACAGGATATGGGATGAAGCTGCGGCAGAATGTCTTCCGTGGCTTACGGAGGAACAGCGCAGACGCCTTTGCTTTCCGGGGAGCGTGCTTGGAAAAAGCATAAGCGAAACGCAGGCGGAGGCGCTTGAAAGCTCGGCGGCGTTTTTTTACGGCGAGGCGGAAAAGCTGAGAGAGAGGATGCCCGCGGCGGGGAAGCTCACGGTGGGGCTTTCCGTCTGTGCGGGGGTGCTTGCCGTTATAGCATTTTATTAGGAGAAGACGCAATGGATGTGGATATTATTTTCAGAATTGCGGCAATTGGGATACTTGTGGCGATAATAAACATACTGCTGCAAAAGTCCGGCAGAGACGAGCTTGCGCTTATGACGACGATAGCGGCGCTTGTCGTTGTGATGATGGTTGTGGTACAGCGGATAAGCGATCTGTTTGAGCTTATCCGGCGGCTTTTTAATTTCTGATGGAGCTTATTGCAAAGGTATCCGCAGCGGCAGTGTGCGCCTGCGTACTGTCGCTCATAATAAAAAAGACGAATCCCGAATTATCCATGCTGCTCAGCCTTTCCGTGATCTCGGTCATAGTCTATGCGGGACTTTCCGCAGCGGAGGGTGTGACGGGGATAATAAAGGAGATAAAAACGATTCTTGACGACTGCGGGGAGTATATTCTCCCGGCAGGAAAGTGCGCCGTGATAGGCATCGTGACGGGGAACGCGTCCCGTCTCTGCCGTGACGCTTCCCAGACGTCCACCGCCTCCGCAGTAGAGTTCGTCGGCACGATGTGCGCGGCGGCAGCGGCGGCGCCGATGATAACGGCGGCGCTCAGGCTTATAGGAGAATTGGTATGAGACGCGCCGCTGTAATGCTTCTGCTTCTGCCGCTGCTCTCGCTGCTTCTGTGCGGCGGCGCTTCGGCAGTCGGACAGGCGGAAGAGCAGCTGCCGGAGGATGTGAGAGAAATTTGCGGCGCAGCAGGCGAAGACGGAAAATACGATGCCGAGGGAGCGCTGAAAAGACTTGCGGACAGCTTTGTACAAAAAATAGAAGCGTCGCTCAGGGCGGAGGTCGGTTCTGCCGCATCAATGGCGGCAATCGCACTTGCCGTGTCGCTTGCGATGACGTTCTGCGACGGCGACACAATAAAGCTGTATATAAACGCGACAGGCGTCTGCGCTCTCGCGCTTATCCTGATAGGACGCATGGACGGCATTGTAAACGAGATAAGGGAGACGCTCTATCTTCTGCGCGACTATTCGAAGGCGGCTGTACCCGCGGTGTTCGCGGCGGCCGCCGCAAGCGGCGCGGCGGTGTCTGCGGGAGCAAAATATTCCGCCGTGTGTATGGCGCTGGACGTTATGATGAATACCTCCCACAAGCTTGTGATCCCGCTTGTGAACGCGTACACCGCCCTTGCCGTGAGCGTTGCACTGTTTGATAATCCCGTTCTGGAGGCGCTCAAGAGGACGATAAAGTGGTGCTCCGTCACGCTTATGACAGGGCTTACACTTGCTTTTTCGGCATTTATCGGAATAACGGGGCTTGTTACGGGCGGGCTTGATGCGGTTGCGGTGAAAACTGCGCGCACGGTGATCTCGACCACGCTCCCGGTGGTCGGCGGTATCGTATCGGATGCCGCCTCCGCAGTGCTCAGCTCCGCCGCGCTTATCAGAAACACGGCGGGAGCCGTTGGCATGATCGCCGTGTGCGCGCTTTGCGCAGGACCGTTTGCCGCGCTTCTTGCAAAATCCCTTGTCATCAAGGCGGGAAGCGCTGTATGCGCTGCGGTTCCGGGTATATCGCTTTCGCGTTTTCTGTCGGATGTAGGGACGGCGGTCAATCTCCTTCTGGGGCTTCTGGGGTGCAGCGCGGTGATGCTCTTCATATCGCTTTCCTCGGCAATAAGGACGGTGGGCGCATGATGGGTGAAATGCTGCGCAGAGTATGTATTCTTTCCGTGACCTTCGGTGTTGCCGCAACGCTGATAAACGAAAAGAGCGTTGCGCAGATCATGAGGATACTTTGCACCTGCGTCCTTATTATCTGTGTGCTGGAGCCGCTGAAGCAAATGGACTTTGAAAGCTTTTCCGTTGATATGGCGGAATACAGGGAGCGGGAGAAAGTGCTGCTTGAAAGCGGGGAGGATATGCGCCGGAGACTTGACCGGACGGTAATAGAGGAGGAATACGCGGCATATATTATTGAGAAAGCAGAGGAGACAGGTATAGAGATAACAAATGCGAAGGTAGGCGTGCAATGGGATACGGAAGGAATATGGGTGCCATATGAGGCATACATTGAATCTGAAAGTGACGGCATAAAGACAACCGCGCTCAAAAAGCTTATAAAAGCGGAGCTTGGTATTCCGGAGGAAAGGCAGACATGGATACAGACGGGAAATTGAAAGCGTTTCTCGACAAATATAAATACCCCGTCATCGTTCTTGCCGTCGGGATTATGCTTATGACGCTGCCGACAGGCGGCGCCAAAGACAAAGACAGCGGCGCGGAAAAACAGTTTCGGGAGATACTGTGCAGCACGGAGGGTGTGGGGAGAGCAGAGGTGCTTGTTTCTGAAAAAGGAGTGGTAATCGTATGCGACGGCGCAGACAGCGCGGCCGTGAGACTTGACATTCTCAGGTGTGTGGAGTCCTATACGGGGTTCGCCTCCGGAAATGTGACAATTCTGAAAATGAAAGACTAATATTAAGGAGGAGCAGTAAAGCAGTATGAAAAACAGGAAAAGAAACATCACGGTGGCGGCCATTTTGGTGTTCGTGTGCGCTGCGGTGGCGCTGAATTGGTCGTATAATAACAGATGGGGGGACGCGGATACGGAGTTTGTCCTTGCCGAGGACGAGGCGATGGTCAGTACCGCATCGGGTCCCGATGCCGCAGGCGCATCCGGGAACAATGAATATTTCGCCGAAGCGAGGCTTACAAGACAGGTGTCAAGAGACGAGGCTCTTGAGCTTCTTCAGACGGCGGCCACGGCGGAAACGGCTTCACAGGAGACGATCGACAGCGCCATGAACGCCATCTCCGCAATGGCGGCCTGCTCGATGCAGGAGTCGCAGATAGAAAATCTTCTCATAGCGAAGGAGTTTTCCGACTGTGTTGTATACATAGGAAACGATACCGTTACGGTTGCCGTTCCGGCGCCGGCAGACGGACTCAGCGAGGAGGCAGTAGCCAAAATAACCGATATCATCTGCAATGAGACCTGTTACGACGCCGCACATCTGAGCATAATAGAGGTCAAGGCATAAAAGCAACCGACATATCGCCGCGGCGATATGTCATTTTTTATAAAATGAATATTTTTACTTTATTTTTTGCATATCCTATGGTAAAATACAGGGCAGTACATTTAGGAGGACTTACCATGGCTGACAACTACATTACCTGCCAGGAGTCAAAGGGCAGCATCAATATTTCCGAAGAAGTCATATCAAGTCTTGTCCGCACCGCAATAGCGGAGGTAGACGGCGTTGCGGGACTTTCAAATACAGCGGGAGCTGAGCTTGCAGAGCTTATCGGCTTTAAAACCGTTGCAAAGGGCGTTAAGGTGCGCTTCAATGACGGCGTTATAATCGTTGACGCTATCATTACGGTGCGTTACGGCTGCAATATAGTCAACATAGCAAAGGCGGTTCAGGACAAGGTGCAGACGCTCGTCATATCTACAACGGGTATAGAGAATGCTCAGATAAACGTCCATGTGGCGGGCGTTGCGTTTGACAAATAAGCCGAGGGAAACGGCAGTAAATCCTCCGTGGGGGATTTATCAGAACTGCTTGTGCGGGAACAGCCGCATGGAGGATTATATGGACAGAAAGACAGCGAGAGAGATAGCCATGCAGCTTTGCTTTGCAAGCGCAGGCAGCGAACAGAGCGCAGCGGAATTGATCGACGGCTTTTTCGCGCAGGAGCATTATGAGACCCTGAGCGGGGAGAATGAGCTTTTTTCACAGCGCCCGGATGAAAGGCAGCTTGCTTATATCCGCAGCCTTGTGACGATGGCGGAGGAGAAGAGACAGGAGCTGGACGGGTACATCGAGAAGTATTCCAAGGGCTGGAAGGTAGGGAGAATATCCAGAACCGCCCTTGCCATTCTGCGGTGCGCGATATGCGAGATACTGTATGTAGAGGATGTTCCGGCGTCTGCGGCGATAAACGAAGCGGTCGAGCTTGATAAGGGCTATGACGAACCGGAGACGGTTGCATTTGTCAACGGCGTTCTCGGCGGCTTTATGAAGGGTGAATTTCCCGCACGGGACGAAAGCGCCTGCGAATAAATATGGAAACGCAGATACTTACCGTTACACAGCTCAATGCGGCGGTAAAGCAGCTCATTGAGAGCAGACCCGAATTTGATTCGGTCTGTGTAAGGGGAGAGCTTTCAAATTATAAGGTATACCCGTCGGGGCATCATTATTTTACCCTCAAGGACAGCGAGAGCAGTCTGCGCTGCGTTCTTTTCAGAGGAAACGCTTCAAAGCTCAGATTCAGACCGGATAACGGCATGGCCGTGCTGTGTACGGGCAAGCTCAATGTATATCCGAGAGACGGGGCGTATCAGCTTATCTGCTCTGCCATTATTCCCGAGGGTACAGGCGATTTGCAGCTTGCCTTTGAGCAGCTCAAGAAAAAGCTTGACGGAGAAGGGCTGTTTGACCGTGCGCATAAAAAGCCGCTCCCGCTCTATCCGGAGAAAATAGCGGTCATTACATCCTCGGCGGGCGCTGCCGTACATGACATGATAAAGATCCTGTCAAGACGCTGGCCAATGTCGAAGGTGCTTTTGCTGCCGGTGCGCGTGCAGGGCGTCGAAGCGCCGCCGGAGATAGTGGGCGCGATACGCTATGCAAACAAATATAAAATAAGCGATGTTATCATTACCGGCAGAGGCGGCGGCTCGATAGAAGATCTCTGGGCTTTCAACGATGAGCGTGTGGCGCGGGCGATATATGAATCCGATATACCAGTGATCTCTGCCGTCGGGCATGAGCCGGATGTGACGATCGCCGATTATGTGGCGGATGCGAGAGCGTCAACGCCGTCAAACGCGGCGGAGATCGCCGTTCCCGACCAAAACGAGCAGGCGGAGCTGGTTGAGGGCTATCGTGTGCGCTCATTGCAGGCGATGAATAAGCGCCTTTCGTTTCTGCGGGGAAAGCTTGATGCGCTTGCCGCGTCCAAGGCACTGAAAGATCCTGTTGCCGCGGTTGATTTCAGACGCATGGAGCTTGACAGACTGCGTGAAGCGTTCGTTTCGGCGCAGGAGCGGCAGATAAGCCGCAAAAAGCACGATTTTATAAGGCTTACCGCGTCCCTTGACGCAATGAGTCCGCTCAAGGTTCTTTCACGGGGATACTGTACAGCGTCTGACGCCGAGGGAAGGCTTATAAAATCAACGTCCCAGATAAACGTCGGGGACAGAATTTCGATCAGGATCAGCGACGGAACCGCCGGATGCACGGTGGACAGTGTTTCCGTGCTTGAACAGGAGTAATTATGGCAGCGAAAAAACTCACCTTTGAGCAGTCCATGGCGCGGCTTGATGAGATAGTGCATCACCTCGAATCAGGGGATATGCCGCTTAACGATACCCTTGCGCTTTTTGAGGAGGGCACGGCGCTTGTCGCTTCGTGCAGCAAAATGCTTGACGAGGCGGAGCAGAAGGTCGTTAAATTAAAAAAAGGAGCTGACGGAAGCCCGCTGGAGCTGCCGTTTGATGACGAACAATGATAAGTGCGGGCGAATATAAAAGAATGATCGAGGAAGAGCTGGGCAAATTTGCTGCCGGCGCTGACAAGCTTCCGCAGAAGGGGCTTGCCGATGCAATGAGATACAGTCTTCTTGCGGGCGGCAAGCGTATCCGCCCGATGCTCATGCTCGAATTCTGCCGCATTTCCGGCGGGAATGTCAATAAGGCGCTGAAAGCGGCCTGCGGTATTGAGATGCTGCATACGTACAGCCTTATTCACGATGACCTCCCATGCATGGATAATGACGATCTCCGCCGCGGCAAACCAACGAACCATGTGGTCTACGGCGAATGTACCGCGACGCTTGCGGGCGACGCTTTGCAGGCGGAAGCCTTTGCAAGCATCCTCAGGAGCGATCTGCCTGCGGAAAACCGGGCGGAGTGCGCCCGGCTGCTTGCCGACGCCGTCGGCATGGAGGGCATGTGCGGCGGGCAGTATCTTGATATGTGCTGGGAGGGCAGAACGCTCACCGAGCAGGAGCTTACCGAGATAAACACCAGAAAAACGGGGGCGCTCATCATTGCGGCGTGCCGCATGGGCGTCGCCGCGGCAGGCGGAAGCGCGCTCATGATGGAGGCGGCCGCGCACTACGGCGCCGCGCTTGGAATGGCGTTCCAGATAAGGGACGATATGCTTGACGTTACAAGCACCGCCGAGGTGCTTGGCAAGCCTATCGGTTCGGATGCACAGGAGCATAAGAATACCTATGCCGTGCTTATGGGGCTTGACGGATGCAGAAAAACCGTGGATAAGCTCACCGCGGCGGCGAAGACTATCCTCTCCGATGCGTTTGACGATACGCAGTTCCTCTGTGAACTGGCGGATTCTCTTGCAAACAGAGATAACTGACGCGGAATATATATGAAGAAAGTCAGATTGGATCAGCTCGTTTTTGATAAGGGCTATACGGAGAGCCGCGAAAGGGCGAAGACCACGATAATGAGCGGGCTTGTGTTCGTAAACGGGCAGAAGGCGGACAAGCCGGGTATGCCCGTCTCCGAGGACGCGCAGATCGAGGTTCGCGGCAACGCTCTGCCGTTTGTAAGCCGCGGCGGTTATAAGCTTGACAAGGCGCTCAGGGTGTTTCCGGTAGAGGCGGAAAATAAAATATGCATAGACTGCGGCGCGTCCACCGGCGGCTTCACCGACGTCCTTTTGCAGCACGGCGCGAAAAAGGTTTACTCCGTGGATGTGGGCTACGGTCAGCTTGCGTGGAAGCTCAGGCAGGATGAGCGGGTCGTCAATCTGGAGCGGACCAACCTGCGCTATGTGACGCGGGAACAGATCCCGGAAGCGCTTGACCTTGCCGTCATGGACGTCTCGTTCATCTCGATACGTCTTGTGCTTCCTGCGGTAAAGAGCCTCCTTAAGGATGATGCTGATATTATCTGCCTTATCAAGCCGCAGTTTGAAGCGGGCAGGGATGAGGTAGGCAAAAAAGGCGTTGTCAGGGACGAAAAGGTACACGAAAGCGTGGTCAGGGGAATACTTGATTTCGCGCCGGAGATCGGTCTTACGGTCATGGGACTTGATTTTTCTCCCATAAAAGGACCGGAGGGGAATATAGAATATATCTGCCACATGAAAAACCGCACGGGGGAGAACGCTCCGATAGACGCTGCCGCAGTGGTGGCGGCGTCGCACAAAGCATTGTAAGAGGAAACGGAAATGATTGCACTTTGCCCGAATCCATTCCGGGACATTGATCTTGAAACGACAAAGGAAGCGGCCGAGCTGCTTGGAAAAGAGGGCTTTGAAACGGTCATATGCCCCGTCTTTGCCGAACAGGGAGACGCTTGTCTCCCGCAGAACATAAAATACGAAAGAGTTATAGACGCCGCACGGAAATGTTCCCTTGCCGTTGTGATAGGGGGCGACGGGACGATCCTTGCCGTGGCGCGGAAAATACATGATTACGAGGTTCCGCTGATCGGAATAAACCTCGGCACAAAGGGGTTCATGGCGCACCTTGAAAAAGAGGAGCTGCCGCTTATACTCAAGGCTGCGAGGGGCGAGGCAAAGCTCAGCAGGCGCATGAAGCTGGATGTTGAGCTTGTGCGCGGCGGGAACGTTGTGTGCAGCGACTGTGCGCTTAACGATGCTGTTATTCACGGCTACGGCGACTGCATAAATATTACCGCTGCATTCAATGACGACGTTATAACGGCGTTTTCCGGCGACGGGGTGATCGTTTCCACGCCGACCGGCTCGACCGGGTATTCGATGTCCGCCGGCGGTCCTATTGTGGAGCCGGATGCGGAGAACATAATCATCAGCTCCATCTGCCCGCATGTTCTGGGGGCGCGGTCGTTTGTGCTTGCGCCGGATAAAGAGATATCGATCCGGACAGAGCGGCTTCACGGGCGCAGGGCGTATCTGTCGGTGGACGGAAATTCGGTGTGCGACCTCAGAAGCGGGGATATGCTCAGAATAAAGCGTTCCGCACGCTGCACCGTGATGGCGGAGCTCGGCAACAAGAGCTTTTTTGAAATAGCATACAGCAAATTGATTTGATCGGATATTCAGCCGCTTCAGGTGCGGCGGGTTCAGCAGCCAAATTGATATAAAAGGGGAGTGCCGATGAAACCGGGCAGACAAAGCGTAATTCTTGATATAATAAGCCAGCAGGATATAGAGACACAAAATCAGCTTATGGAGGCGCTGGCAAAAAGAGGGATAAAGAGCACACAGGCCACGCTTTCAAGAGACATAAAGGATATGAGACTCGTAAAGGAGCTTGGGGAGAGCGGAAAGTACAGATATACCACGCCGGAAAAGAGCGAAATCGAAGACCTCAGTCCGAGACTGAGAAAAATTTTCCGTGAAAGCCTTGTTTCATACGATGTCGCGCAGAATATCGTTGTGCTGAAAACGCTTCCGGGACTTGCAAACGCCTGCTGTTCGGCGCTCGACAATATGGAGGTCGAGGGGCTTGTCGGTACGCTTGCCGGGGACGATACGGGTTTTCTTGCAATGAAAACCTGCGAATTGGCACAGAGACTGTATCACGAAATAGAGATACTTTTTTTGATTTGATCGGGAGAGCTGTCCCATGTTGAACGAACTGCATATAGAAAATATAGCCGTTATCGAAAAAGCCGATATAGAGTTTTCAAAGGGACTTAACGTACTCACCGGTGAGACGGGCGCGGGCAAATCCATTGTCATAGACTCCATAGGCGCCGTTCTGGGTGAGCGCGTGACGAGGGAGCTTGTGCGCCGCGGCGCCGATAAGGGCGTCGTCACCGCTGTTTTCGACCTTGACGGCTGTGAGAAGTGGCTTGAGGAAAACGATATAGAACCGGAGGATGAGCTGATCATTCAGCGCAGAATAAGCGCTGACGGCAAAAGCAGCTGCCGTATATGCGGCTCACCGGCGACGGCGGCGCAGCTGAAGGAGCTTGCCGCGCTTCTTGTGGATATCCACGGACAGAACGACGGCAGACAGCTTATGGACGAAAAACGCCATCTCTCATATCTTGACGGCTTTGGCCGCCTTGAGACGCAGTATGCGCTGTATAAGGCCGAATATGACAAATACACGGCGATAAAAAAGGAGATAGACTCTCTCAGCATGGACAATGTTGAGAAGGAGCGTTTGAGAGACACGCTTAAATACCAGATCGAGGAGCTTGAAAGAGCGGATATCAAGACCGGTGAAGCGGAAGCGCTTTCCGCAAGGCGCGACCTGCTCAGAAATTCGGAAAAGCTTACCGAGGCGCTGGAAGCGGCTATCGCCGCACTGAGCGGCGGGGACGACAATGCCGTCTCCCTTGCACAGAATGCCGCCTATTACGCCGGAAAGGCATCCGCGTTCGCGCCGGAGCTTGAAGGAACCGTCTCGGGACTTAACGATGCGGCATTTGCGCTTTCCGACGCGGAGGAAACACTCAGAGACTTCCTTGAAGGACTTGATTTCTCCTCTGATGAATATGACAGCATAGAAAGCCGGCTGTCGCTTCTCGGCAAGCTTGAGAGAAAATACGGCAAAAGCGACGATGAGCTTCTTGCGTATCTTGATAAGTGCCGCGAACGCCTTGACGATATTGAATATGCCGACGACAGGATAGTGAAGCTTGAAAAAGACCTTGCGGCACAGGAGCAGACGCTTCTTACCGCAGGCAGAGAGCTTTCGGAAAAAAGAAAAACGGCGGCAAAGGAGCTTGAGATACGCATCGTGGATGAACTCAGGGAACTGAGTATGCCGTCAGTCAGGTTTTCGGTCGAGTTTACACCGGTTGAAAACGACAGGGGATTTGATAAGACGGGGATAGATTTCGTGCGTTTTCTCATGTCCGCGAATGCCGGGGAGGAGCTTGGCAGAATAAGCAGGATAGCTTCCGGCGGTGAGCTCAGCAGAATAATGCTGGCGATGAAGAATGTGTTTGCGGAAAACGACCCCGTCGGAACCATGATTTTTGACGAGATAGACACGGGAGTATCCGGTATTGCGGCGCAGAGGGTTGCGGAAAAGCTCTACACCGTGTCCAAAGGCAAGCAGGTGATGTGCGTGACGCACCTGCCGCAGATAGCCGCGATGGGCGATCATCAGTACCTTATAAAAAAAGAAGAGAAAAACGGAAGAACTTTTACGCGGGTAGATCGGCTTGACGACGAAGGCCGCTGCTATGAGCTGGCACGGCTTCACGGCGGGGATAATATAAGCGAAATAACGCTTGCCGGTGCGCGAGAGCAGCTTGCCGCCTGTGAAAAATTCAAGGAAAAGTGCGGCAAAGCTTGACATTTTCCGAGACGTAAAGTATAATTTCGAATGTTAACGCGAAGAAGAACAGAAGTAGTTCGCTTTATCCGTTCAGAGAGCCTCCGTTCGGTGCGAGGAGGTCGGAGCGGCGTATGAATACGGTTCGGAGCGGCACACCGAAAGCTTTCCGCAAGTAGGCTGTGACGGGACGCGCCCGGTACAGCGCTTGACTGCATTGCAGTCGCTGAGGTCTTTGCTGTGAAGTGAAGACGTTCAGAGGTGGTAACGCATAACAAATGCCCTCTGTCCTTCGGGACAGGGGCTTTTTTATGATATAGTATAAATACTTAAATGGAGAAGTGAAAATGGAAATTTACGAGGAACTTGTTGCCCGCGGACTTATTGCACAGGTAACGGATGAAAACGAGATCCGTGAGATGATCAATAACGGCAAGGCCACATTCTATATCGGCTTTGACCCCACTGCCGACTCTCTGCATGTCGGACACTTCATGGCGCTGTGTCTCATGAAGAGACTCCAGATGGCAGGCAATAAGCCTATTGCGCTCATCGGCGGCGGCACCGGCCACATCGGCGATCCCTCCGGGCGCACCGATATGCGCTCCATGATGACCAAGGAGACTATCGACCATAACTGCGAGTGCTTCAGAAAGCAGATGTCGCGCTTTATCGAATTCGGCGAGGGCAAGGCGCAGATGGTCAACAACGCCGATTGGCTGCTCGACCTTAATTATATAGAGCTTCTGCGTGAGGTCGGCGCTTGCTTTTCCGTCAACAACATGCTCAGGGCGGAGTGTTACAAGCAGCGCATGGAAAAGGGACTCAGCTTTCTTGAGTTCAACTACATGATAATGCAGAGCTATGACTTCTACTACCTGTTCCAGCACTACGGCTGCAATATGCAGTTCGGCGGCAACGATCAGTGGAGCAATATGCTCGGCGGCACAGAGCTTATCCGCAAAAAGCTCGGCAAGGACGCACATGCAATGACTATTACCCTGCTGCTCAACTCTGAGGGCAAGAAGATGGGCAAAACGGCGTCCGGCGCGGTCTGGCTCGACCCGAACAAGACCTCGCCTTATGAGTTTTATCAGTACTGGCGCAACGTCGGCGACGCCGATGTTCTCAAGTGCATCCGTATGCTCACCTTCCTGCCCCTTGAGCAGATAGACGAGATGGACAAGTGGGAAGGCAGCCAGCTCAACCGCGCAAAGGAGATACTTGCATATGAGCTTACCGCGCTTGTCCACGGTGAGGAAGAAGCCAAAAAGGCCGAAGAGTCTGCGAAGGCGCTGTTCGGCGGCGCGGGCGACAGCGCGAATATGCCAACTACCGAGCTTTCAGAGGCCGATCTTACCGACGGTGCGATAGATATCATGACGCTTCTTGTAAAGACCGGACTCTGCACCACAAAGTCCGACGCCCGCCGCAATATCCAGCAGGGCGGTATATCCGTTGACGACGTAAAGGTCGCCGATATATCAAAATCGTTCACATCGGATGAGCTTAAAAAAGGAATAATCGTAAAGAAAGGCAAGAAGTCTTTTAATAAAGTGATTCTCGCCTGATCATGCGCCCGCTTTTCCAGAATAGGGAAGCGGGCTTTTTGATCTCTGCCGTGCCGTTTGCTGTACCCTGAACCGCCGCGCCTTACAACCGATTTGGCTAAAATGCATAAATTGGCAAGCAAAACTTGTGCGTTTTGTATAAGAAAAGTAGAACGTAAAAAAACACTTTACTTTAGCGCGATAGTGTGGTACTATGACATCACAAAGAAGAACACGGCAGTGTTCGTGAAAAAGGAGAATGAAAAATGAAAAAGATCATTGCGGTTATACTTGTACTTGTTATGGCGGCGGCTCTCAGCGTGACGGCCTGCGCCGATCTGGACGGCAAGCTTATTGTCGGTTTTGACTGTGAATTTCCCCCCTTCGGCTTCATAAACGAAGACGGCGAATATGACGGTTTTGACCTTGCCGTGGCCAAAGAGCTTTGCAGCAGACTCGGCTGGGAGTATGAAGAAGTTGCGATCAACTGGGACGCAAAGGACAGCGAGCTTGCCTCCGGCAACATTAACTGCATCTGGAACGGCTTTACCCTTAACGGCCGCGAAGATGAGTACACATGGTCAGACCCCTATGTTGACAACTCCATCGTTGTTGTTGTAAAGGCAGATTCCGACATCAAGACTCTTGCCGATCTTGAAGGCAAGGTGCTTATGGTTCAGTCCGCTTCCTCTGCGGCGGACGCCGTTGAGGCGAACGAGGAGCTCAAATCTTCCCTTGAAGAGATCGTTGAGCTTGCCGACTACAACACCGGCTTCATGGATTTCAGGCAGGGCGGCGTTGACGCGATCGCGGTTGACCTTGGCGTTGCGACATACCAGATAGGCGCGAATGACGGCGAGTATGTTATCCTTGACGAGGCTATTTCCAACGAACAGTATGCGGTCGGCTTCCTGCTCGGCAATGAGGAGCTGCGCGATGCGGTCAATGATGAGCTGCTGAAAATGGCGGAGGACGGCACCATGATGAAGATAGCCGAGAACTACGTTGACGACGGTCTTGTGCTTGACAGTCTCTGCATGTGCAAATAATTGACTGAGAGATAACCGTTTGGGTGGGGAACTTTGTCCCCGCCCATTTCGGCGGTTAGGATGATATTGATTTGAGAGGGTATTAAATGACGATTCAGACAATGCTGATGAAGCTCGGCGAAGGCTCGCTGATAACGCTTGAGATATTCTTCTGTACGGTTCTCGGCTCCCTGCCTTTGGGTATGCTCGTAATGTTCTGTAAAAGGAGCAGACTTGCACCCTTGCGCTGGCTTACGGATATTTATATTTCGATTATGCGCGGCACACCTCTTATGCTCCAGCTAATGGTGATTTATTTCGGACCGAATCTGCTTTTCGGTATCAAGGTCCCGAGAGACTGGCGTATGACGTCGGTGATAATCGGCTTCATTGTGAACTATGCCGCGTATTTTGCCGAAATATACCGCGGCGGACTTGAATCCATTCCGGTAGGGCAGTATGAAGCGGCGGAGGTGCTTGGATACGGCAGGGCGCAGACCTTTTTCAGGATCATTCTGCCGCAGCTTGTAAAGCGCGTTATTCCGTCCGTGACAAATGAAGTGATAACGCTTGTCAAGGACACGTCGCTTGCATCGGCGGTCGGCGTTATGGAGATGTTCACGCTTGCAAAAAAGATAAACTCATCCGCAGGGCTTGCGTTCAACGGTATGCTGGCTTTTGTCGCGGCGGGCATTTTCTATTATGTTTTTAACTATGCCGTTGCCTTTGCGATGGAGCGTATCGAAAAGTCAATGAACTATTATAACTGAGGAGGCTGAAATATGAAGGTTTTGGAAGTAAAGCACGTAAAAAAGAGCTTTAATGATAACAGTCTCCATGTTCTCAAGGATATAAGCTTTGATGTGAATGAGGGCGAAGTCGTTTCAATAATAGGCCCGTCCGGCTCCGGCAAATCCACGCTTCTACGCTGTGCGACGCTGCTTAACGATATGGACAGCGGGGAGCTTTGCTATAACGGTATAGCCGCCGCAAAAAACAATGCGGATGGAAAAAGCGTATATGCGGATAAGGCAACGCTCAAAAAGATACGTGGGTATTTTGGACTTGTTTTTCAGAATTTCAACCTTTTTCCGCACTATTCCGTCATGAAAAATCTCACCGACCCGCAGATAAACGTCCTGAAAAGAAGCAGAGCCGAGGCGGAGAAAAAAGCGCAGGGACTGCTTGAGCAAATGGGACTTTCCGATAAGGCGGATGCCTATCCATGCCAGCTTTCCGGCGGCCAGCAGCAGAGAGTGGCAATTGCAAGGGCGCTTGCGATGGACCCTGATATCATGTTTTTCGATGAACCTACCTCTGCTCTTGACCCTGAGCTTACGGGTGAAGTGCTCAAGGTCATAAAGCAGCTTGCGGAAATAAAAATGACAATGGTCATCGTCACACATGAAATGGCGTTTGCAAGGGCGGTGTCGGACAGAGTGATTTTCATGGACGGCGGCGTCATCGTCGAGCAGGGAAAACCGGAGGACGTTTTCGGAAATCCGCAGGAGGAGAGAACAAAGCAGTTCCTCGGCAGATACAGACAATAATATGTGCCGACGGGCGGAAATGCGGTCAATGCCGTTTTATGATGTACTGTCAGTCATTTATCCGGAAAATTTTTGATTTTACTTTTATAAAAGCGCGTGCCGGAAAACGGTACGCGTTTTTTGCGTGCCGGCATAAATGCGGTTGAGTTTATTGCCTGATTGTGGTAAATTATGCTTATTGGATGCAAGGCGGCTCATAGGCCGGCAGAAGCCGCGCCAATGCAGATCTGAGGATGGTGTTTATGGCTAAGGAACAGTATATTGAAGCAGGAAGAATAGTAAATACGCACGGCGTGACGGGCGAGGTGAAGATAGAGGTCTGGCTCGATTCACCGGCTTTTTTCAAAAAATTCAAACGCATTTTTGTGGACGGTAAAGAGATGCCGGTCACGGCATCGAGGACGCATAAGGATTTCCTGCTGGCGAAGCTTGACGGCGTGAACGACGTCAATGCCGCAATGAGCCTGAAAGGTAAAACCGTGCATATTGACAGGGCGGACGCAAAATTGCCCAAGGGAGCGTTTTTCCTTCAGGACATCATAGGCGCGTCCGTTGTGGACGAGCAGGGCAATGACGTCGGGAAGCTTACGGAGATAATGGAGACGCCCGCGTCGCGGGTGTATGTTGTCAAGGGCGAGATGGAACACCTTATTCCCGCCGTACCGGAATTTGTCCTTTCCACCGATGCAGACAACGGGATTATCAAAGTTCATATGATAGAGGGAATGTAAATGCGCATAGATATTCTTACATTGTTTCCCGATACGGTAAACGCTGTTCTGCATGAAAGCATTATCGGCAGAGCCGCGAAAAAGGGGATAGTTGAAATAAACTGCGTCCAGATAAGGGACTTTACGCAGAACAGGCAGTGCCAGGTGGATGACTACCCTTACGGCGGCGGCTGGGGCTGCGTGATGATGGCGCAGCCGCTCAAATCGTGCCTTGATCATGTGATCGGGGAGGCGGGCTGCCGCCGCCGGAGGGTCATATATATGTCCCCTCAGGGAAAACCGTTTGACCAGCACGAGGCAAGACGGCTCAAGGACGATTATGACCATCTTGTACTCGTCTGCGGACACTATGAGGGTGTGGACGAGCGCTTTATTGAGCAGTGCGTGGATGAGGAAATATCCCTTGGGGACTTTGTCCTGACCGGCGGAGAGATCGCCGCAATGGCTGTAGCAGACTGTGTCTGCCGCATGGTTCCGGGCGTTCTGGCGGATGAACAGTGCTATACCGGCGAGAGCCACTGGGACGGTCTGCTTGAATATCCGCAGTATACCCGTCCTGAGGTCTGGGAGGGGCGGAAGGTGCCTGAGGTGCTGATAAACGGCGACCATGAAAAGGTCGATAAATGGCGCAGGAAGAAGCAGCTTGAGCGCACAATGACAAAAAGACCGGATATGTTCGCACATTTTGTGCCTGAAAACGAGACGGACAGGCAGCTTTTGAAAGAGGTTGAAAAGGACGCGGGACGGAAAAAGCTGACGGAGCCGCTGAGCTATGAACCTGCCGTACCCGACGATCTGCCTGAGATAATGCAAATCGTACAGTATGCAAAAAAATCGCTGAAAAAGCATGGGGTCGATCAGTGGCAGGGGGAGTACCCGACAGCGGAGGATATAGGGAAAGACATTGAAAGGCATATATCCTATGTTGTGAAGCATGGCGGTGAAACGGCGGGCTTTTTTGCCCTCACAACGGAGCGCGAACCGTCCTACGACGCGATAACGGACGGCAAGTGGAGCAATGACGAGCCGTACTGCGTCATTCACCGCTGCGCCGTAGCCGAGGCGTACCGCGGAAGCGGGATAGCAAAGTATATGATGAGAGCGGCTGAAGAGCAGGCGGAAAAGCTTGGCGTGAGATATATCCGCACAGATACGCACAGAAAAAATAAAGCGATGCTCACGCTCCTGCGTGAAAGCGGATATAGATACCGCGGGAATATAGTCATTGAGGAGCCTATCCATGACCCGAAAAGACAGGCTTTTGAAAAAATATTGAAAAAGAACAGGAGAAAATAAGATGAACAACGGGAAAAGTCCGACCTACTATCTTGTTGCGGCGATCATCTGGACGGTGATCGCGGTATTTGCGCTGTATGTTCTGCTCTTTGCAAGCACTGCCGCCGGTTTTGCCAAGTGGTGCGGGCTGGTGCTTATAATAATGTGCGTGGTGGGGCAGTGGCTTCGCTATTTCAAGCTGAGGTGAATATGAACCTTACCGATATTAACGATATCCGTCTTCTTCTTGACCGCCATGGCTTCCGCTTTTCAAAGTCTCTGGGGCAGAATTTTCTGACCGCTTCGTGGGTTCCGGAGCAGATCGCGGACAGCGCCGGGATCGACGGGGAAACGGCGGTGCTTGAAATAGGCCCCGGAATAGGCTGCCTTACGAGAGAACTGTCGCAGAGAGCTGGAAAAGTGGTTGCGGTAGAGCTTGACAAGGCGCTCAAAGACGTCCTGCGAGAGACGCTTTCCGACTGCGGCAATGTTGAGGTCGTTTTCGGCGATGCGCTGAAAATGGATCTTAAAAAGCTTGCGGAAGAAAAGTTCGGCGCACTGCGTCCTGCGGTATGTGCAAATCTTCCTTATAATGTGACGACGCCGTTGCTGACCGAAATACTCAGAGCAGGAATTTTTGACAGCGTAACGGTAATGATACAAAAGGAGGTCGCGCAGAGAATATGCGCCGCGCCGAACACGGCGGATTACGGCGCGTTTACGGTCTTCTGCCAGTGGTATACGGAAGCCTCCATGCTTTTCAATGTCCCGCCTTCCTGCTTTATCCCGCAGCCTAAGGTCACATCTTCTGTTATTCATATGAAAAAGAGGAGCGCGCCTCCAGTGAATGTCAATAATGAAGAGCTGATGTTCAGAATTGTGCGCGCAGCGTTCAATCAGAGGAGGAAGACCCTTGTGAATGCCGTCTCCTCGGGACTTGGATTTGACAAGCAGATCATTGAAAGTTCGTTAAAAAATTGTGAATTGAATGCAAGAATCAGGGGAGAAGCCCTCAGTATTGCACAGTTTGCACAAATTTCCGATGAAATGGAGAGAAAATTCTAAATGTGCATAATTGACAGAATGTGCCCGAATGTGTTATTTTTATCTGTGGCAAAAGAAGTCAAAGTGTTAGAATTCAAATACGCCATTTGAAAGGATAGTTAAGAATGAGCAAAAAGTACGTCTACCTGTTTTCTGAAGGCAATGCAAAGATGCGTGAGCTTCTCGGCGGCAAAGGCGCAAACCTGGCCGAAATGACCAACATCGGTCTGCCCGTTCCCCAGGGCTTCACCGTTACCACCGAAGCATGCACCCAGTACTATGAAGACGGCCGTCATATAAGCGCGGAGATCATGGATGAGATCATGCAGTACGTTGAGAAGATAGAGAAGATCAACGGCAAAAAGTTCGGCGATCTGAACAATCCTCTGCTCGTCTCCGTTCGTTCCGGCGCACGTGCATCCATGCCCGGCATGATGGATACGATCCTCAACCTCGGCCTTAATGACGAAGTTGTCGCGGCAATGATCAAGGGCAATCCTGACCCCAAGTTTGAGCGCTTTGTCTACGACTCCTACCGCCGCTTCATCCAGATGTTCTCCGACGTTGTCATGGAAGTCGGTAAGAAGTACTTTGAGCAGCTTATTGATAAAATGAAAGCGGAGAAGGGCATTGAATACGATGTCGATCTTACCGCTTCCGATCTCAAGACTCTTGCAGAGCAGTTCAAGGCCGAATATAAGTCACAGATCGGTCAGGATTTCCCCTCTGACCCCGTTGAACAGCTCAAGGCAGCTATCGAGGCCGTTTTCCGTTCCTGGGACAACCCCAGAGCGAATGTTTACCGCCGCGACAACGACATCCCCTACTCCTGGGGTACTGCCGTCAACGTTATGCCTATGGTGTTCGGCAACCTGAACGAAAATTCCGGTACAGGCGTTGCGTTCACCCGTGATCCCGCCACCGGCGAGAAGAAGCTGATGGGCGAGTTCCTTACAAATGCACAGGGCGAAGACGTTGTTGCAGGCGTCCGCACTCCTATGCCTATCTCCCAGATGGAAGAGAAGTTCCCTGAGGCATATGCCGACTTTGTTAAGGTCTGCGCGCTTCTTGAGGATCATTACCGTGATATGCAGGATATGGAGTTCACCGTCGAGAACGGCAAGCTCTATATGCTTCAGTGCCGCAGCGGCAAGCGTACCGCACAGGCTGCTCTCAAGATCGCATGCGACCTCGTTGACGAGGGCATGATCGATGAAAAGCAGGCGGTCATGATGATCGACCCCAGAAACCTTGATACTCTTCTGCATCCTCAGTTTGACGCAAAAGCTCTCAAGGCGGCAACTCCTATGGGCAAGGGTCTCGGCGCCTCCCCCGGCGCTGCCTGCGGCAAGGTCGTCTTCACTGCGGAAGACGCAAAGGCATGGGCAGCAAAGAATGAGAAGGTCGTTCTTGTCCGTCTTGAGACAAGCCCCGAGGATATTGAGGGCATGAAGGCAGCCCAGGGTATACTCACCGTTCGCGGCGGTATGACCAGCCATGCGGCGGTTGTTGCGCGCGGCATGGGCAAGTGCTGTGTCTCCGGCTGCGGCGAGATCAAGATGGATGAAGAGAATAAGAAGTTCGAACTGGCTGGCAAAACCTTCCACGAGGGCGATTATATTTCTATCGACGGTTCCACCGGTAATATCTACGACGGCATAATCCCCACTGTTGACGCAGTCATCGCGGGTGAGTTCGGCCGTATCATGGGCTGGGCAGACAAGTACCGCCGTCTCCAGGTCCGTACAAATGCGGATACTCCCGCAGATGCGCGCAAGGCACGTGAGCTTGGCGCACAGGGCATCGGTCTTACACGTACCGAGCATATGTTCTTCAACAGCGACCGTATCGCCGCTTTCCGCGAAATGATCTGCTCCGATACTCTTGAAGAGCGCGTTGCGGCTCTTGCAAAGCTTGAGCCTATGCAGCAGGCTGACTTTGAGGGCATCTATGAGGCAATGGGCGGCTATCCCGTAACCATTCGTTTCCTTGATCCCCCTCTCCATGAATTCGTACCCACTGAGGAAGCGGATATTGCCGAGCTTGCAAAGGCACAGGGCAAGAGCGTTGAGCAGATAAAGAATCTCATATCCTCTCTCCATGAGTTCAACCCCATGATGGGTCACCGCGGCTGCCGTCTGGCTGTCACCTATCCTGAGATCGCTCAGATGCAGACCCGTGCCGTTATCAAGGCCGCTCTTGCGGTTCAGGCGCGCCACCCCGATTGGAAGCTGGTTCCCGAAATCATGATCCCGCTGGTAGGCGAGGTCAAGGAACTCAAGTATGTCAAGGATGTCGTCTGCAAGACTGCTGATGATATCATTGCCGCTGCCGGTTCCGATATGAAGTACCTTGTCGGTACTATGATCGAGATCCCTAGAGCAGCTCTGACCGCTGACGAGATTGCAAAGGAAGCGCAGTTCTTCTCCTTCGGCACCAACGACCTTACCCAGATGACGTTCGGCTTCAGCCGTGACGATGCCGGCAAGTTCCTCGGCGCTTACTATGATAAGAAGATTTATGAGAACGATCCGTTTGCACGTCTTGACCAGAACGGCGTAGGCAAGCTTATTGCACTTGCATGCAAGCTTGGTCGTGAGACCCGCCCCGACATCCACCTCGGAATCTGCGGCGAGCATGGCGGCGATCCTTCCTCTGTTGAGTTCTGCAATAAGGTCGGGCTTGACTACGTATCATGCAGCCCCTTCCGCGTTCCCATCGCACGCCTCGCTGCCGCACAGGCTGCTATTAAGGAGCAGCACTAAAGAGCCGGCGCAAACGGCGTAAGCAAAACAACTGATATAACACGGTCACACAGTCCGTTTGGATTGTGTGACCGTTATTTTTTTGCCCATTTTCAGATGAATACACCGCAAATCAAGCCGCTGGTTTCGATATGAATCAGCGGCTTTTTTCGTGCTCCAAAAAATTTTTGAAATTTTTTCGCTCAGGGGGTTAAAAAATGAGACTTGAAGATTTTTATCAGTTGAAAAAGAAATAAGTGATGCTATAATAAAAGTGGACACGGAAGGGTAGAAAAAAGTCTGTCCGTGGAGTATCATAAAGGCGAGTATTCCACCGGAATTATATGAACTAGATTGGGACAATGAAAGTACCGTTGAATCTGTGCTCCTTATGAGACGGGCAAAGCGGTAATTGAACAGAGTTCGGAGAGAAAAACATATGAATCAAATTGTTTCGTTGTTTATGTTTAGTTGTGGTGATTATGAGAAAGTAAAACAGGATGTATGGGAAGAAAACTGGAAAGCCATGCGGCTGTATTCTTTGTGGCGCTTGTTGCCTTTGGAGTCATAACGCTGGTGAGTGTATTTTCTCTGAATATCGGAAAATTTAAATGGGTGTATCTGGTCTATACGTTCCTTTCTTTGGTCTATTTTTGCATTTCTCGTTGTCAACTTAGAAGCTTCTTGGGGGAAAAACTGGTTGTATACAGCTTTTTTGCCGCGCTGCTGCTGTTCGGCATTATTACGGGAACGCTGATTACACCGGAGGAGCTCGCTGTCAACTACATTGTGTTCATGATGGCAGCGCCGCTGCTGTTTACCGCCAGAGCGGCGGTCATGAACGGGCTGCTTCTGAGCAGTATGCTGCTCTATATCGGACTTGCTTTCTTTACGCAGCACAACCCAATTCTATCCCAAAACCTAGCGGATGTTATTCTGTACGGGGTGCTGAGTATGTTTCTGACTGCCACGATAATGCGAAGCAAGCTTCAGAGAATCCTGTACCATAAGGAAATGAAAACGTTGGAAGTCAGCAAGCGCGAATCGCAGGAACAAATCCTGAATTACGAGAGATTCCTCACGGACATGGTTCGGTATGCCGCTTCAGAAGAAAGTCCGGACAAAGTACTGAATCAACTGGTGAAGTATATCGGACAGCGTGTGACCGCCGATCGAGCGTACATCTTTGAACAGAATGACCGCGGAACGTTTGACAACACCTACGAGTGGTGCAAAGCGGGCGTACCCAAAGAAAAAGATAACTTGCAGGATGTGCCGTATGAAGGCATCATTGAAACATGGTTTGCACAATATCAAGAATCCAACAATGTCGTCATCCATGACAATGAAGAATGCAAAAAAACAAGCGAAGCCATCTATGAACGCCTGAAACCTCAGGGTGTCAATACCCTTGTGACAGGGCCAATCAAAATCAACGGCAAGATGGTCGGATTCTACGGTGTGGACAATCCTCCCGAAGAGAAACTGCATGAGGTCTCGAATGAGATAGATATGATCGAGTTTATGATCTCTTTTATGATAAGACTGCGCGATAATGCAGATGCACTGGAGCACAGTGCATTATATGACCAGCTCACAGATTGTAAAAACAGAAAAGCACTGGATTGGGCGTACACAGAAAAGCTGGAGAAGTACTTTCCCCTGGCGGTTGTCATGTGCGACCTAAATGGCCTAAAGGAAATAAATGACCAAAAGGGACATGACGCCGGTGATAAATTCATTGTGCAGACCGCACAGACGCTGAAATCTGTGTTCGGAAAGCGTCATGTGTATCGGCTTGGCGGAGATGAGTTCATTGCGGTTCTGCCAAACATCACACATCCGGCGTTGCAGAAACTACTGGAAACGGCAAAAAGCCAACTGGATGCTACCGTGTCCCTCGGTACGGCGATAAGCGGCACAAAGGACACGGATTTTGAGTCGCTTCTGAAAGCCGCAGATGCGGAAATGTATGAAAACAAGAAGCAATACTACATCGTGACAGGAAAAGAGCGGAGAAAGCACAGCTTGTGAGAGGGAAAGACCGTGAACCTGATAATTGAATTATAAAAAAAAGGAAGAGATATTACAATCGTTGCTACCGGAAGCACGAGCCATTGGAATGCGCCTGCCTGTGCTTCTGAAATACTTTCCGCAGAAAAAAACCACGACACCATGATATTGAATGCCCATATCACCAGATAGGATAAAATCAATATCAGCTTTGATAACTTGACCTTGCTTTTTACTACATTTGTGCTTTCTTCGATATAATCCAGATAGTTTTTCATAGGGGAATCTCCTTTCAAGAGGTAGTCGAGACTGACGCCATATAAATCGCTCATTTTAAGCACACTTACAATATCAGGGTAGGATTTCTCACTCTCCCAATTTGATATTGTCTGCCTGCTGATACCAAGAGCTTCCGCTGCTTGCTCCTGTGTGAGCTTCGCATCTATTCTTGACTTTTTGATTTTGCTGCCAATTTCCACACGCCTGCCTCCTAACATTATAGAGCATACATCTCTCCTTTAGTTGTGGTCTCGCAGCTTCATTCTAAAGGATTTTCTTTGTATGCTCTACTTCTTTTTTGCTTTTTTCAAGAAAAATGTTGGGTGTGACACATCCTCGCCGGATGTGTCACCCCAACATTTATTTTAGAACCGAAGTTTTGGAACATGCTCAATAAAAAAGCCATGGCAGACAGTCGAAATGAGAATGTCTGCCCTAATGACTGATATGGAGCTTTTTGCTTCATAAAACAAGTTTGCTTTTCAGCAGAGATACCTTCTCTTGCCGTCGGCAGGGGGAATGTAGCCGAACTTGATTTCGGGACGTATTTCGGCAAGTCTTTCGTGAATAAGGTCAACATCCTTCTGCTCGTTGAAAATCAGATTTGCAAATTCCTTATCACCATGAACAAGGATAAGGCGGTAATAGTAATAAGCGGGGCTGTCGTCGGGCTGACATTCGCTTATTCTGGTAAAGCGCCTGTCGATATACTCATACGGAACATAGTATTTCCTTCCGAGATCCCTGTAATAAAGACACAGCTTTCCGAGCGTTACTCTGCCTATTTTCTCACCGGAATTGAAATCGTCGATGTGTTCGGCATCGCTTATGTACTTCTTGTCAACGCCCTTGAATCTGGGCTTTCCAAAGCCAAACAGTGTCCTCACTCCCTCTCTTTGATGATATCAAGCGAATACCACTTATCAGGCAGAGCGTTCATAATAAGCGCGCCGAGCGCACCGCCGATAAAGCCGACTATAAATCCGCCGACAACATCGCTGGGGAAGTGTACGACAAGATAGATACGGGCAATACCCATCACGGCAGCGAACAGGAACGCAAGCCAGCTGTAGCGCTTATTGCATGAGAAGAAAACGGCGGTTGACGCCGCCATTGCGGCGGTGGTATGACCGGATGGGAAGCTCTTGTCGCTTTCAACATTCTGTTCGACGAGAAGCCAAAGCTGGTAGAAAAGGCTGTTCTCGTCACTGTACGGACGCGGACGGGCAATAAGTATCTTGAGACAGCAATTTGTTATAAGCGCGCCGATGGCTATTCCCAGAAGTATAGCCGTGCCGCAGCGGCGGGTGCGCTTGCTCAGCAAGAGGACAAGACCCAGAACAATAAGGAAAATTCCGCCCTTGCCAAGCAGCGAGACAAACTCGAAAAACGGGGTAAAAAAGCCCCCGCCTATCTCGTGGAGACGGTGAATGAAAAGCGTGACCCCGGCGTCAAAATCCGCAAAAACGGTGTTGAGCCAGAGCGCGGCGGCGGTAACAGTCATGAAATATCCTCCCAAAATGTCATATTTTTAATATAATTCATCTGCGGCGGAACAATAAATTTTCCGTAATATTGCGGATGAAAAAGCAAAAACTAAACTAAAAAAACTACGGAGGGGAAAATGAAAAAAACGATCCTGCTTATTTTTGCACTGACAGTGATCTACGGCCTGTGCATATCGGCGTATTCAGATTCGCCGCTGCCGAAAGCGGAAAACGCGGAAATATATGTGGAGCGGAATACACGCTATGCGGGTAAACTCCGTGCGGATGAAAATGCCGTGTTTTTCATCACTACAATGCCGAGAAAAGGGGAAATAACACTGACCGCCGACGGCACTTTTACCTATACGCCGCAAAACGGCCGCAGCGGCAGAGACTATTTCGGATACCGCGTAAAGGACGCGGCAGGAAACGTTTCGGAAGAGGCGACGGTAATAATCAGAATAAACCGCGGCTGAAAACGGGTATTTTTTATCTCAATGCGTCTGTCACGCGCTCAAGCTCCGTGCAGAACGCCTGCGCCCTCACGTAGTCGGATGCCCTCAGCGCAGCTTCTATCTGAAGCTCAAGCTCTTTCTTCTTCTGCTCAAGCTCAAGATAACCAAAATCAAAATGCCGCTTATAGATCATCTTGCGGAAAGCGCGGATACTCATTTTGCGTATAGTATTGTCTTCCGCAAAAAGCACATAGTCCATGCAGTCGGCAATGCAGTAAAAGTCATGTGAGACCATGATGACCGCGCCCTTATATGCGTTTACCGCTTTTTCAAGCGCCAGCTGTGAACGCAGGTCAAGGTGACTTGTCGGCTCGTCAAGCAGGAGAAGACTGCTGCCGCTCAGGGAGATGCCCGCAAGCTGCAAAAGGTTCTTCTCACCGCCGGAGAGCGTGCTTATACGGTGACAGAGAATATCTGCGTCAAAGCAGTACTTTTCAAGATACCTTGCCGCGTCTCTTTCGTTGACGAAGCCGAGCGACTGTGCATAATCCCAAACGCTTTTCGTCTCGTCAAGCGTTTCACCGTGAAACTGCGAAAGAAAGGCCGTTTTCATGGCCGGGTGAACGGATACGGCGGGATTTGAGAGGTTCATGATATCCCTCAGAAGCGTCGTTTTGCCCGTGCCGTTGCTGCCGACAAGCGCGGCCTTTTCGCCGGGAAGAACGGTAAACGAAACCTTTTCAAGAAGCGGCTGACCGAAGCTTACCGCGTAATCGGTGACTTTCACGGCGTATTCTGCATCTGTCTCCTCCGATACCGCCGGAAGAGATATCTCGGGCGTCCGGTCTTCAATATACGGCATATCTATATGCCGCGCTTTCCAGCGCTCAAGATATGAGACGCGTGCTCTGAGCGTTTTGCCCTTCTTGAGATCCGGGTGCTTTGAAGCGTCGTCACGCAGGCGCTCGACAACAGCCTCTTCAAAGGCGATAAAATCAGACTCCTTGATCGAGGCTTCCTGCATTGCAATCTTCATCCGGAGCCGGGTCAAGCCAAAATCGATAAAACTGCCGTCGTATTCCTGAACGCTCCCGTTTTCTATCTGAAGTACCTTGTCAAAGCAGTGGTTGAGAAGGCAGCGGTTATGGGTTGCGGTCAGGAGCGTGCCGGGGTAATTGTTGATAAGCTCACGCAGTCCCTTCAGATTGTCAAAATCCAGAAACACATCCGGCTCGTCCATAACAAGAATGTCAGGAAGCAGGAGCATCTGACGGATGATCTGCACAAGCTTGTATTCGCCGCCGCTTATGTCGGAAAGTCTGACGTCGGAGATGTCTTCAAGTCCGGCAGTACGCAGCTTTTTGCGGACATTTATCTCGTGGTCGTAGCCGTCGATTGCGGTGAACTCATCCAGAAGCCGTTGGTACTCGTCAGCAGCTTCTTCGCTGTCAAATTCCTCGCACAGCCTGTCGAGGCGCGCCTGCATCCTGTCAAAGTCTTCGCAGAGATAGTCATAGACGTTTATCTCCCTGTCCTTCTCACGCTCAATGAACTGATTGACATAGCCGACGCGGTGAATACCATCCAATGAGACCTTTCCCTTGAAAAGGTATTCATCAGGATGGAGGAGCAAATCTATAAGCGTTGTTTTGCCTGCACCGTTGCAGCCAATAAGCACCGTATGACTGCCGTTTTCAATTGTAAAAGAAGCGTCGCGGAAAAGGTATCTTTCCGGCAGGGAATAGCCCAAATTAGTTGCTTCTATCATTTTTCATCCTTATGGCCGCAGCCCGATCACAGACGCGGCCGCTTTTATATAATGACAGCGCGGTTCATCGCGCTGTCATTATTATCAGTGGGGGGTAATTACATCTTCTCCGGTGCGGATACGCCGATGATGCCGAGGGATATTGCGATAACGCTGCGCACGCAGTCGGCGAGCAGGAGCCGTGCGGAAAGCAGATCTTCCTCTGCACCCTTGATGCGGCAGGAGTTGTAGAAGCGGTGGAAACGGGCCGCAAGCTCTGTCACGTACTTGTTGATGCGGCTTGGATCGATATCGCGTGCGGCAAGGGTGATTTCCTCCGGCAGTGCGGCAAGCTGCTTGATAAGCTCTTTTTCGCTCTCCTCGGTGAGCAGCGCCCAATTGACGTCGGAAGCGGCGGGAACGGTGTGACCTTCTTCCCTGAGCGTGGAAACAAGGGAGCATATCCTTGCGTGGGCATACTGCACATAGTATACGGGGTTTTCGCTGTCCTGGCGCTTCGCAAGCTCAAGATCGAACACAACGGGGGATTCGGGGCGGGTGTTGAAGAAGTAACGCGCTGCATCCACCGGAATTTCATCAAGAAGATCCGTAAGCGAGATCGCCTTGCCTGTGCGCTTGGACATTCTCACTTCCTGACCGTTGCTCATGAGCTTGACAAGCTGCATCAGCACGATGTCGAGGTGGTTTTCCCCGTCAAGACCGAGCGCGTCAAGCGCCCCCTTGAGTCTTGCCACATGACCGTGATGATCGGCGCCCCAGACGTTTATCGCCCAGTCGAAGCCCCTCTTTTCAAGCTTGTTGCGGTGATAGGCGATGTCGGCGGCAAAATAGGTATAGAAACCGTTGGCACGGCGCAGAACATCGTCCTTAAGCTCAAGCTTGTCTATTTCCTCCTGCTTTTTGCCTGCTTCACGAAGCTTTGCGGAAAGTATCTCAGAGGTCCTGAGCCAGAGTGCGCCGTCCTTTTCATAGGTATAGCCGCGCTTTGCAAGCTCGTCCACGGTGTCAACGACATAGCCGCTTTCGTGCAGGGTGGATTCAAAAAACCACTTATCGTACTCAATGCCGTAGCGGCGCAGATCGGCCTGCATTTTGGGGATGTTCCGGTCAAGCCCGAAGCGTGCCATGACCGCGTGGCGTTCGGCAACATCCTTTTCGATGAAATCGTCGCCGTATTCGGCGCGAAAAGCCTTTGCAAGCTCCTTTATATCGTCGCCGTGATAGCCGTCCTCGGGAAATTTGCCGTATTCCTCGTCGCTCATATCTATTTTTCCCTCAAGCAGCTGACGGTAGCGCGCGTCAATGGAGGAAGCAAACTTCTCTATCTGGTTGCCGGCGTCGTTTACATAGAACTCGCGCCATACGTCATACCCGGCTCTGTCCAGTACGTTTGCCAGCGCATCGCCAAGCACACCGCCGCGGGCGTTGCCCATGTGCATCGGCCCTGTCGGATTTGCCGACACGAATTCGACCATTGCCTTTTTGCCCTTGCCGATATCAACGCGCCCGTAATCCGCACCCCCTTCGGAGACCGCTTTGAGTACATCGCCGTACCAGCCGTCGGAAAGGCGGAAGTTGATAAAGCCGGGACCTGCCGCTTCAACGGAGGAAAACCATGTTCCCTCAAGCTCCATGTTGGCAATGAGTATTTCCGCGATCCTGCGCGGAGCCATGCGGAGTGCGCGTGCGCCGGTCATGGCGTGGTTTGCGGCATAATCGCCGTTTGCTGTGTCCTTTGGTATCTCGACGCTTCCGGAGAGCGCGGCACCCTCGGGAAGTTGTCCGGCTTCCGCGGCCTTCGCGCAGGCGGCGGAAATGATATCGTTTATGCTGTCTTTAGCTTTCTGGATAAGGTTGGCCATTTTTCATACTCCTCTTTGTTCTCTTATGCTCAGCTGAATTTTATTTTTTGCAACAAGCGCGTGTTCCATATCGACCACGTAATCGACCTCAAGCTCACCGCCGTTTTCGTCAAAGCTCTGCCGGATACGTCTGGTTTTTATGCCCAAAGTCGCCGTTCCGTAAGGTGTGTCGTAGGGGAAAGAATTTTTCTCCCCCTCTTTGAAAACCATGCGGCTTGTTATATATCCGTCGCGGTCAACGACGACGTGATCGGGCATGACGATAACGCTTGTGCGCGTCCCCTCAAGCCCCGTTACGTCGCTTTCAAGATACGAAAAGCAGGAGGCGTCGCCCTCTCTAAAATAATAGCCGTCTGTGGTAAAATCAACGACCTGGCAATCGTCCTGATCGTAGCCGTGGATGCTGTGCATGGAAATAATTACGTCTTTCATAGCTCCTTATCGACCTCCGCTGTTTCAATGTGCGCCGTGTACGGGGAGGTGTCGTATCCGAGCAGCCGGGAAGAAAGCGAAACAAACCGTTCTCTGTCACCGCTCGTTATGAATACGGTTTCGCCGCTGCCGCTCGTGAGAAAATTTTTTTTGAGATATTCACAAGCGTCCTCCGCCGCGCAGACGGAAGCGCTTATAAGCCTGACCTTCGCACCGAGATATGCGCTTATTGCTTCGGAAAGAAAGCCGAAATGCGTACACCCGAGCAGCAGCGCCGCAAGCCCGTTCCCTTTGAACGGAAGCAGACTCTTTCCGACGCATTCGCGCACGACAGGGTCAGACGGGGCGGTATGCCCGTCCTCAATTATGCGCACAAAATCCTGGCATGGCAGGGCGACTATTTCGCGTTCCGGACACAAAGCCGATATTCTGTCCGCAAAGGCGCCGCTTCTGATGCTTGCTTCCGTGGCGATAACGCCGACGGGCGCAGCGCCCGCGATACATGCGATTTTTCTGACCGGAGCGTCAACCACATTGAAAACCGGTACGCGAAAGCTTTCAAGTATATCCGGCGCGGTGCTTGAAACGGTGCCGCAGGCGGCAATCATCGCCTTTACACCGTAAGAGGCGACAAGCTCAAGATCCTGACGGGTGATTTCCCGCAATGCAGGGACGGTCTTTACGCCGTATGGCATACGGGCGGTATCTCCGAAATATATTATATTTTCATCCGGGAGCAGCCTTCTCAAAGCCATAACGGCTGTAAGACCGCCGAGACCGGAATCAAAAACGCCTATTGGCCTGGGATCCATCGTAAGCTCCTATACAAAAAGTCTGACTATAACATTCTAACTCAATTATATTCCCATTACAAGTAAAATTTGTATGGCTTCATGTGTGGAATTTCATATTGCAAAGTGCTATAATAAAATAAGGACGGCGCAGCGGGAATGTCCGCAGCGTCCGTCGTGTGAAACCGGGGAGGCGATTGTATGAACATCGAGTTGACTGATAAGGAATTCAGACGGCTGCTTGACATGGTATATATAGGAAATTGGATACTGAACTCCACCAGGGGGAGCGACAGATTTGAGGATTATGACAAAATCCAGGAAAAGCTTTTTGCTCTTTGTCCGGCAAACGGCATGCGTTCGCTTGTGCAGCTGTGGCAGGGACACATTTTCCCTTCGAGGGCGTATGAAGACGGCGGGATACACGAGGCGATAGCCGACTATGAGGATGCGGTGTTCTATAATATTCTTGCGGAGGAGCTTGCACGGCGTGATCTGGGACTTGAGGACAGAGACCCGGAAAACTTTGATGAGCTTACCGAGCGTATGGACAGCTACCTTGACGAATTTGAAAAGAACGGTCTTGACACCGTGAATGTTGATATTGATTGAGGCGCGAAATGAACGACGAACTTACGAGACAGGACATCAAAAAAATGCAGGAGGAGCTTGATTACCGCAGGCTTGAGCTTATGCCGGGGCTTGTCGAGGAGGTAAAGCGTACCCGCGCTTTCGGTGATTTGAGCGAGAATTTTGAGTATAAGGCGGCGAAACAGGCGCAGAACAAAAACCGCAGCCGCATACGTTACCTTGAGGGCATGATAAAGACCGCAAAGATCATTGACGACCGCTCGGGAAGCGATGAGGTCGGCCTTTTTGATAAGGTGGAGATCTATATGCCGGAGGACGACGAATATGAGACCGTCCAGGTCGTGACGACGGTGCGCTGTGACCCGCGTATGGGGCTTATAAGCAAGGAGTCGCCATTCGGACAGAGCGTTCTGGGCAAAAAGGTGGGCGACACTATAACCGTACACGTAAACGACAGTTACAGCTATCAGGCGATCATAAAGTCCATCACGAAAATGAATGACGACGGCTCTGCGCCGCTGATGAGCTTCTGAAATCGCAGCTATTCTATAAACTTATAAATAAATTCATACAAGAAAACTCTCTGCAAGCGCCTTGGCAATGCAGAGAGTTTTCTTGGTTATATCGCGTTATGTCCCGCACGGTACGCGGCGATATTCAGCTCCACGAACTTTTCCGGGACGGTCGTGCGGATAACTTCTTCCCAGTCAATATGCGGAAGCTCCAGCACCTTTGTGAGTGCGCCGAACAAAAAGATGTTCATGCATTTTTCACTGCCGACCTGCTTTGCGATATCGCCCGCCCGGAGAGAGAAGCATCTGAAATTCCTCTCCATTGCCTCCAGACAGCCTTCGGGATACTGCGCAAGACCGGCGGCCGTGGTGGCTGACGCCATTTCATAATCATTGATCACCGCTACGCCGTCTTTTTTAAGAAATCCGGAATACCTTACCGCTTCCATCTTTTCAAAGGCAACCATAACGTCGGCCGCGCCTGTGCCTATGAGCGGGGAATATACCTTATCTCCGAAACGAACCTGTGTCGAGACGCTGCCGCCGCGCTGCGACATGCCGTGAACCTCGCTCATTTTGACGTCGTATCCGGCCTTCATGAGCCCGTTGACAAGCACCTTTGCGGTGAGGATCGCGCCCTGACCGCCTACGCCGACCAGAATAACAGATTTAGTTTCCATTGCTTAATCCTCCTTGCACGTTATCGCGCCGACGGGGCAGACCTGGGCGCATACCGTGCAGCCCACGCACAGAGATTCGTCTATGCAGGATTTTCTGTCCTTTACCATTATGGCGGGGCAGCCGACGCCAAGGCACTTTTTGCAGCCTATGCATTTCGCGCTGTCCGCAGCGCACAGCCGCTTCTTGAATTTTTCGCGTTTTATCAGCAGGCAGGGGCGGCGCACCACCATGGCGGTGCGTTTGACGCTTGCTATGGCGTCGTCGATCGCTTTGTCCATGGCTTTCAGATCCTGCGGATCGACTATTATGATGTTTTCATACCCGCAGGCGCGGAGAATGTCTTCTATTCTGAGCGCCGCGGCCATCTCACCCATAAGGTTGAAGCCGCTGCCCGGATTATCCTGATGTCCGGTCATGCCGGTGATGTGATTGTCGAGCACAACGGGGATCATATCGGCATTGTTATAGATTATCTCAGCCGCGCCTGTCATACCGCTGTGGAAAAATGTCGAATCGCCCACAACGCCGAAAACGGTCTTTTTAACGCCGGACGCCTTGAAGGCCTTTGCCATGCCTGCGCCGACGCTGAACCCGCCGCCCATGCATATGACCGTATCAACGGCGTTGAGCGGGGCGGAACCGCCGAGAGTGTAGCAGCCGATATCGCCCGTGACAACGCAGTCCCTGCGCTTGCCGATGCAGTAGAAAAAGCCTCTGTGCGGGCAGCCGGGGCAGAGCGCGGGCGGGCGGGAAACGGCTTTGACGCCGACGTCAACGCTCTCCGCCTTTTCGCCGAAAATCGCTTCGCGCAGGATCTGGGGATTAAGCTCGTACATGGCAGGCACAAGCTCCTTGCCGATGCAGTCTATTCCGGCGGCTTTTATCTGCTCCTCCATATACCCGTCAAGCTCTTCCACCACGTAGAGCTTTTCAACCTTCGAGGCAAAGCTGCGTATCAGCTCCATGGGCATGGGATAGGTAAGACCAAGCTTCAGGAAAGAAGTATCCTCGGGAAAGACCTCCTTTGCGTAGAGGTACGCGGCGCTCGCGGCGATAACGCCGACTTTGCCTCCGTTCATCTCGGCGGTGTTGAGCGGGCAGTCGTTTGCGTATTTTTCAAGCTCCGCAAGGTTCTTTTCAAGCTTTGCGCGGCTGCGGTAGGAATTGCCGGGGTTGCAGATATATTTGGCGCCGTTGCGCTGATAGGGTATAGGCGTTATCTCGCTGTGTACGCCAGGCTCGACGAGACTTTTCGAGTGGGCGATGCGTGTTACGGTACGCAGCATCACCGGCATATCAAACCTTTCGGAGATCTCACAGGCGTATTTTACGAAATCCTTACATTCCTGAGAATCGGACGGCTCGACCATGGCGATCTTCGCGTGCTTTGCGTACCAGCGGTTGTCCTGCTCGTTCTGAGAGGAATGGAGGCTGGGATCGTCGGCGACGACGATGACAAATCCGCCTCCGACTCCGCTGTAAGCGGCGGTGAATATCGGATCTGCGGCGACGTTCATGCCGACGTGCTTCATTGCAGTGAGAGAACGCACGCCCGCAATGCTTGCGCCGTATGCGACCTCCGTTGCGACCTTTTCGTTGGGCGCCCACTCACAATAGAGCGCGTCCTTGTATTTCGGAAGATTTTCAAAAATCTCCGTGCTTGGAGTGCCGGGGTATGCGGAGCAGACCTTTATGCCCGCCTCGTAAGCGCCCAGCGCAACGGCCTCGTTGCCGCTCATCAGCAATTTCATTTTCCCATTCCTTCTTTCATCATATTATGCACAGACTGAAAGTCTCTTTTTTCTACATCATATAGAGCGATTTTTCGTCCATCGCCCGCATTGTCGCAAGTATTCCGTCAAGATGATCACATTCATGCTGCAAAAGCCCGGCATAATCGCCCTCAAGCTGCATCCGACGCGGCTGCATATCACCGTCGAGGTAGGATATCACGATCCTCTTCCGCCGCTTGACCCTGACGCACAGTCCCGGAAACGATATGCACTCGTCCATGACCTCGTAAGCTTCCTTGTCAGGGAAGGTGATCACGGGATTTATAAATACGTATTCTCTGTCGGTGAGCATATATATGAGCCTTTTATGCAGCCCTATCTGAGGCGCGGCTATTGCTCTGCCCGCTCCGCAGGTCTTTCTGAAATCAAGAAGCGTATCGCGCAGATCGCCGACCCAGTCGCTGAGCAGCACAAGGTCGTTCTCGGTCACTTTTGCACTCTTTTCATACAGCGCAGGGTTCCCCAGCTTCAGAATTTCCCTTACCATGTTCTCTGCCCCTTTGAAATTTGTATCATTTATTATATAGATACCAAATATGGATGTCAACCATTCTGGCGCTCATTGCAGGGGAATTTGAGCGCTTATGAAAGGCGGCGCTGTGCTTTTCACCAATAAATACGTCTGAACTACAGCATAATAAATGAGTTTATGTAATATTCGTACAAAAAAGAAAAGTAAATAACGACAGTTCTGTGAGTGTTTGGGAGTTGACAGTTCATTAACAACTGAATATAATAAAAAAAGACAACCTGCTGTTTTTTTGGGGAGAAAAAGCTTTAAATCGCCGATTTACGGAAAAAAGCAGTTAATGCGGGAATGAAGCGAGGGATTGCCCGCACGGCTGATCTTTCTTGAGAGAAGAGACGGAGAGGGTTGTTATATTCCGACAAAAAAGGATTATGATTTAAAGTGTTGAGGGGGTGAGTCAATGTCATTTATGGCTATCACAAGCATAACCGACGCAGAGGCGGAAGCGAGAAATACCGTCGCACAGGCAGAGGCAAAGGCACAGCAGATGATTACGGATGCCGAAACTGCGGGAAAGGCAGCGGTTGAGGCGGCTGCCGCGAAGGCTGAAAGCGAGCTTGTGGAGCTGCGCCGTCAGGCTGATGAAAAGGCGGTGGAGGCGGCAGGCGTGCTTTCAAAGAAGCTTGAAAACACAAAGGCCGGCTTACGCGAAAAAGCGGACGCAAAGCTTGCTCAGGCTGCGGGTCTTGTAGTGGAAAGGATAGTGAACGGCTAATATGGCAATTTTACAAATGAAAAAGCTTCGCCTTGCGGCTGTGCGCTCAAACAAGGACGCCCTGCTGAGGGAGCTTATCCGTCACGGCTGTGTGGAGTTTTCAGAGATCGAGGATGAAATTTCCGAATCCGACATGGGAAAGCTCTTCAAGCGTGAGGATACCGCTTTTATGAGCCTCAAATCCGACCACGCCACGCTCACCCAGGCGATAAAACTTCTTGACAGGTTCGCACCAGTCAAGGGCAGGCTGCTGTCCGCACCGAAAGAGGTTGAGGACACGGTTCTGCTTGACGACAGCGGCGTCGCTGCGGCTCTGAAGATCGCGGACGCCATTGTTGAAAAGGACGAACGAATAAAGCGCATCTCGGCCGAGGAAAGCCGCCAGCGCAGTGTTATTGAATCGCTGCTTCCGTGGCAGGAGCTTGATATGCCGCTTGACCTTGAAGGTACAGAGCGCTCTGCCGTTCTGCTTGGCAGCATCCCCGTCAGGCAGGATTTGGACGAGCTTAACGACGCGCTTCAGACTGAATGTGAAGAGGCAGAGGTTTTCCTCGTCAGCTCCGACAAGGTGAGCAAGTTCGTCGTCGCCGTGTGCATCAAGGAGGCTCTTGCAAAGGTAAGTGAGCTTCTGCGCAGCTACGGCTTTGTGCCGAGTGCCGTGACCGGTGTAAAGGGTACGGCAAGAAAGTGCATTTCCGACGCCAATATCCGGCTCAGGGAGCTGGCGGAGGAAAAGACCGGCTGCGAAAAAGCGATCATGGCGGAGAGCGTACACAGGGACGATCTGAAGCTTGCTGCGGATAGAGTGAATACAAAGCTTGCCCTTGCGCAGGCCGAGGGGAAGCTGTTCGGTACGGAAGCTGTCGTGATCATGGAGGGCTGGATGCCCGCCGAACGCGAAAGCGAGCTTATCCCTGTCTTTGAGAAATTTGACTGTGCATGGGAAACCAGCGATCCGGCGGAGGACGAATATCCCAAGGTTCCGGTGAAGCTTAAAAACAACCGATTTACCAATGCACTGAATATGGTCACCAATATGTACTCGCTGCCCGCTTACGGTACGGTAGACCCCAATCCGCTTATGGCGCCGTTTTTCATACTGTTCTTTGGACTTATGATGGCGGATATAGGCTATGGCATTATGATGATCCTTGCGGCTGTGGTCGCACTGAAAAAGATGAAGCCGAGGGGAAACTCAAAGGCATTCTGCCAGCTTCTTCTTTACTGCGGTATAGCCACGCTTGCAATGGGCTTCCTGACGGGCGGCCTGTTCAGCGACATCCCTTACCAGATAGTGCATACGCTTGATCCCAACAGCACATGGGAAGGTCTGTGGGCGCTGTTCAGTCCGGAAAAAGACAGCACGGCGGTGCTTGTCGGTTCGCTCGTTCTGGGCTTGATACATCTCAATACCGGTATGGCGGTAAGCTTTGTTCAGAAGAAAAAGGCGGGCAATCTTGCCGACGGTATTTTTGAGGAAGGCTCGCTCTGGGTCATACTTCTCGGTGCGGTCGTCATGGCAGCGAAGCTTCTCGGCGCATCAGAAACCGTGTATAAGATCGGACTTGCGGTGCTGGTGATCGGGGTGGCAATGCTGCTGTTCGGCGCGGGACGTCACTCAAAGGGCTTCGGCAAGGTGACGGCGGCCTTCGGCTGCATCTACAATACGGCTACCGGCTGGTTCGGCGATATTCTCAGCTATTCGAGAATAATGGCTCTGATGCTTGCCGGCGGCGTTGTAGGCAAGGTCTTCAATACCGTTGCGGTCATGCCGGCTCAGGCGAACGGTGTGAACGCGGCGACGGTCATAGTGTTTCTCGTGATTTTCCTGCTTGGCCACGCGATGAACTTCGGCCTTAATCTTCTCGGCTGCTATGTGCATGACCTTCGTCTGCAATGCCTTGAATTTTTCGGCAAGTTCTATACCGACGGCGGCAAAGCGTTTGATCCACTTACAATAAGCTCCGAATACGTAAGAGCTAAAGAATAAAAACAGTTTTATGGAGGAAATACAAAATGGAATTTCTTAACGCAATAAGCGGCAATGCACTTGCATTTCTGGGCGCGGCGCTTGCAGGCGCGCTTGCATGTATCGGCTCTGCAAAGGGTACCGGCATCACCGGCGAAGCCGGTGCGGGACTCGTTTCCGAAGATCCTTCCAAGTCCGGTAAGGTCATGATCCTTCAGGTCATCCCCGGTACTCAGGGTCTGTACGGCTTCGTTATCTTCTTCCTTGCATACCTCAAGATAAGCGGCGCTTCCGAGGCTCTCACCGTTGCACAGGGATTTGAAGTGGTATTCGCTTGCCTTCCCATTGCTATCGGCGGTCTTTCTTCCGCTATCGCACAGGGCAAGGTCGCGGCCGCATCCATCAACATCCTTGCCAAAAAGCCCGACGACTGGTCCAAGGGTATGATCATGTGCATCGTTGTTGAGTTCTATGCGATCCTTTGCCTGCTGGCATCCTTCCTTATGCTCAACGCGATCAACTTCTGATAATAATAGGAGATACTATGAAAGGCACTGAAAAAATAATCGCGCATATCCGAGCCGACGCAAAAGAGCGCTCCGACGCGATACTCGCTCAGGCAGAGCAGCAGTGCGCGCTTATCCGTTCCGACTTTGAGAAGCAGGCCAAGGAGGTATACACCGAGAAGATCCGTGCCGGTGTGACCGAGTGCCAGGCGAGAGTTGACGGCATGGATCGTATCGCCCGTATGGAAGCAAAAAAGAGTATCCTTGCGCTCAAGCAGCAGATGGTTTCCGAAAGCTTCGATAAGGCGTGCGAAATGATCGTCGATCTCCCGACCGAACAGTATACGGCGCTTCTTGCAAAGCTTGCCGCCGACGCATCCGACACGAAGAATGAGGAGATAATCTTCAACGCACGTGACCGCGAGAGTATCGGACAGGCAGTCGCGGATGCCGCGAACAGGCTTCTGGACGGCGGTAAGCTCACTGTGTCCGATGAGACCGGCAATTTTGCCGGCGGGCTTGTTCTCCGCCGCGGAAGTGTAGAGGCAATATGCACTGCGGAGCTTTTGGTAGAGCTTTGCCGTAATGAGATGTCCGCTGATATCGCCAAGGTGCTCTTCGGATAATTTATATTATTCAAGGATTCCTTAGGGAGGGAAAAAATTGGCTACTGAAAGAGAAGCGTATCTGTGCCTGTCGGCTATGCTGAGGGCGAGAGAGCCAAAGCTTCTGAATACAGAAAAAAGCATACGTATGCTTGAGGCGCCGTCCTTCGAGGACGCGGCAAAGGTGCTTACGGACTGCGGATATGCGGATATGTCACAGATGAGCGCAAGGGAAATAGAGGCGTCTCTCAATGAGCGCCGCAACGCGATCTTTGCGGAGCTTGACAATATGTCCCCGCAGAAAGAGCTTGTGGATGTTTTCCGCATGAAGTACGACTATCATAATGCCAAGGCCATAATCAAAGCGGAGGCAATGGATACGGACGCGACGCACCTTCTGAGCGGTTCCGGCAGAATTGACGGTGAAAAGCTCCTGAGTCTTTATAACGGCGAGCAGTACAATGACATGCCCGGAATGCTCAAAACGGCGGTCATCGACGCAAAGAACGAGCTTGCCCGCACCAATAATCCCCAGCTTGCCGACCTTATTCTTGACAAAGCTTATTTTGCCGAGATACGCCATGCGGCGGAGAACGTCGGAAGCGGCTTTTTCAATGGATACGCAGATATCCTGATCGACTGTGCAAATCTCAAGAGCGCCGTGCGCGTGCTGAGAATGGGCAAGAGCGCGGAATTTCTGGAATCCGTGCTGATAGACGGCGGTACGGTCAGCGCTGACAGGCTGGAAAAGGTATCCGATAAAGAAGGGCTTGTAAATCTCTTTGCCCATACTAAGCTTGAAAAAGCGGCGGTTCTTGGCGGCGAGGCGCTTGACGGCGGAAGCATGACCGCGTTTGAGCTTGAGTGTGACAATGCACTCAACAGGTATCTTGCATCGGCGAGACGCGTAAGCTACGGTCCCGAGGCTGTGGTGGAGTATCTTGCTGCCGTCGAAAGCGAGATAACCGCCGTCAGGATGATACTCACGGGCAGACTTGTCGGCATAGCGCCGCAGGTCATACGGGAAAGGCTGCGTGATTTGTATGCTTAAAATTGCGGTTATAGGCGGCAGAGAGACCGTCATGGGCTTCAAGGCTCTCGGTCTTGACACATTCCCCGTGACCGATGCGGCAGAGGCGAACAAGACCCTGCGCACGCTGACAAGGGAAAGTCAGGACTATGCAATAATTTACATTGAGGAAAATCTTGCCGAGCAGCTGGCGCATGAAATCGACAGATTCAAGGACAGTCCGACTCCTGCGATAATCCTTATCCCCGGCAGGGAAGGCTCGTTGGGGCTTGGACAGTCGGCACTGAAGGCGGCTGTTGAACGCGCTGTCGGCACAAACATTCTGGGAGACTGAGCCGGAATGATCCAACCGTTTTTCCGCGGCTGCGCCGCGTGAAAAGCACATTAAGGCGAAGCTTTTTCGCCGCTCATGCCGAACGGGGCGCACAGCCGCCGCTATAAGCATGAGCTGCCGATTCAGGAGTTTTGAATCGAACTAATTAAAAGGTAGGTTAAAATATGAGCGGAACCATTACAAAAGTTTCAGGACCGCTTGTGGTCGCAGAGGGGCTTGCCGACGCCAACGTCTCCGACGTTGTGCGCGTCGGTTCCCAGCGGCTGATAGGCGAGATCCTTAACATGACCGGTGACACCGCATCTATTCAGGTCTACGAGGAGACCTCCGGCCTTGGCCCAGGCGCCGAGGTCATTACGACGGGTTTCCCCATGTCCGTTGAGCTTGGACCGGGTATGCTGGATAATATCTATGACGGCATCCAGCGCCCTCTGCCCGAGATGCGCGCCCTCACCGGCGACTCTATCACAAGAGGAACGGACGTTCCGGCACTCAACCGCGAAAAAAAGTGGGAATTTGTCCCGACTGCCAAGGTTGGCGATAAGCTTTCCGGCGGCGATGTTCTCGGCACGGTGCAGGAGACCAGCGCTATCCTCCATAAGATCATGGTGCCTCCCGCAATCAGCGGCGAGGTCATTGAGATCGTGGAGAAGGGCGAGCATGTCGTCACTGACGTTATCGCAAAGATCAGGGACGCAAAGGGCAAGGTTCATGAGCTGCAGATGCTGCAAAGATGGCCTGTGCGTATTGCGAGACCGTATGAAAGAAAATTTGTCCCCAGCCGCCCCATGAACTCCGGACAGCGTATCATTGATACCCTTTTCCCGATAGCAAAGGGCGGTACAGCGGCGGTTCCAGGCCCGTTCGGCTCCGGCAAGACCGTCGTCCAGCACCAGCTGGCAAAGTGGTCAGACGTTGACGTTGTCATTTACATCGGCTGCGGTGAGCGCGGCAATGAGATGACGGACGTTCTCATGGAGTTCCCCGAACTCAAGGACCCGCGCAACGGCGAGCCTCTTATGAAGCGCACCGTGCTTATTGCGAATACCTCCGATATGCCTGTTGCGGCGCGTGAAGCGTCCATCTATACCGGCATTACTATCGCCGAGTATTTCCGTGATATGGGCTATGACGTCGCCGTTCTGGCCGACTCCACCTCCCGTTGGGCGGAGGCTCTGCGTGAGATGTCCGGACGTCTCGAGGAGATGCCCGGTGAAGAAGGCTATCCTGCATATCTTGCTTCCCGTCTTTCTCAGTTTTATGAAAGAGCAGGCGTCGTCGGCTGTCTCGGCAGTGACGACCGTCAGGGCTCCGTTACTGCTATCGGCGCGGTTTCGCCTCCGGGCGGTGATATTTCGGAGCCTGTATCTCAGGCGACGATGCGTATCGTCAAGGTGTTCTGGGCGCTGGATTCATCCCTTGCCTATGCGCGCCACTTCCCCGCGATAAACTGGCTGACTTCCTATTCGCTTTATATGGACACTCTGCGCCCTTGGTATACGCAGCAGTTCGGCGAAGCCTACATGGCAAACCGCGAGAAGGCAATGCATATCCTCCAGGAGGAGAGTGAGCTTCAGGAGATCGTCCGTCTTGTCGGTCAGGACGCCCTGTCTGCGGATGACCGCCTTACTATGGAAACGGCGCGTATGATCCGCGAGGACTTCCTCCAGCAGAACGCCTTTGTCGATGAGGATGCTTATTCCGCATACGCAAAGCAGTTCAGGCTTCTGGATATGATCCTCAAATATGACGATATGTGCCGTACCGCTCTCAAGAAGGGCGCCGGTATGAACACGCTGTTCAGTATTCCTGCACGTGAAAAGATCGGCCGTGCGAAAATGGCTGCCGCCGACACGTTCGGTACGGATTATGACGCGATCCTTGCCGAGATGAAGACACAGATCGATGAAGTAATTGCCGGAGGTGAGGACGCATGATTAAAGAGTATAAGACAATAAAGCAGATAGCAAGTCCTCTGATGATCGTTGAGAACGTCGAAGGCGTTACCTACGACGAGCTTGGTGAGATCGAGCTTCCCGACGGCAGTGTCCGCCGCTGCAAGGTTCTCGAAGTTGAAGGCAGCAAGGCTGTCGTTCAGCTCTTTGAATCCGCACAGGGTATCAACCTCGCAAATTCCAAGGTTCGTTTTCTTGGCCATCCGCAGCAGCTTGCCGTTTCCGAGGATATGCTCGGGCGCGTTTTCAACGGTATGGGCGTTCCCATTGACGGCGGCCCTGAAATTCTGGCGGATGCGCATATGGATATCAACGGCCTGCCTATGAATCCGGCAGCCCGTGCCTATCCCGCAGAGTTTATTCAGACCGGTGTTTCGACCATTGACGGTCTCAACACCCTTGTAAGAGGTCAGAAGCTGCCCATATTCTCCGGTTCCGGTCTGCCGCATGCGGCGCTTGCCGCGCAGATAGCACGTCAGGCGCGCGTTCTCGGTGATAATGAGACCTTTGCCGTCGTGTTCGCTGCTATCGGCATTACCTTCGAGGAATCCGAATACTTTATAAGCGACTTCCGCCGTACCGGCGCTATCGACCGTACCGTTATATTCTCCAACCTTGCAAATGACCCCGCAGTCGAGCGTATCGCAACACCGCGTATGGCGCTGACTGCCGCGGAATACCTTGCGTTCGAGAAGGATATGCAGGTTCTGGTCATACTCACCGATATCACCAACTACGCCGAAGCTCTGCGTGAGGTTTCTGCCGCAAAGAAGGAAGTACCCGGACGCCGCGGCTATCCCGGTTACCTCTATACCGACCTTGCAACCATGTATGAACGCGCCGGACGCCGTCAGGACAAGAAGGGCTCTATCACCATGATACCCATTCTGACAATGCCCGAAGACGATAAGACCCACCCGATCCCCGACCTTACCGGCTACATCACCGAAGGTCAGATCATTCTCAGCCGTGAGCTGCACCGCAAGGGCATTGTTCCGCCGGTGAACGTTCTGCCTTCCCTCAGCCGTCTGAAGGATAAGGGCATCGGCGAGGGCAAGACCCGCGAGGATCACGCCGGTACGATGAACCAGCTCTTTGCCGCGTATTCCCGCGGTAAGGACGCAAAGGAGCTTATGACCATTCTGGGCGAAGCGGCGCTGAGCGACGACGATAAGCTCTATGCAAAGTTTGCCGACGAGTTTGAAAAGGTCTATGTATCTCAGGGCAACAACACCAACCGCAGTATTGAGGAGACCCTCAATATAGGCTGGGAGCTGCTGAGCATCCTGCCTAAGCGTGAGCTAAAGCGTATCAAGCCTGAGTATATTGAAAAGTATCTTCCCAAGAAGTAAATTCCAGCCATTTACAGTAAAACAGGCCGTTTAGGATGTCTCAGCGTTATTATGGTGCTGATGCGAAAACGTCGGGACGGATAAAATGGCCGCCATGCTTTTAGAAACGGCACGGCTGCCGTGATAAGCATGGGTTCTCGATCGTAAAAGCGTTTCGATCGAAGAAAATATTATGGAGGTGATGCTTTTTGGCGAGTACAACTGTGACCCCGACCAGAATGGTGCTCAACCAGCTCAAGGGAAGACTTAAAACCGCGCGCCGCGGACACAAGCTTCTCAAGGACAAGCGCGATGAGCTTATGAGACAGTTCATGGATGTGGTAAAGCTCAATAAACAGCTCCGTACCCGCGTTGAAGAGGGACTGACGGCGGCGTTTGCGGCTCAGCAGGTCGCAAGCTCGATAATGTCCCCTGAAATGCTGGAGCAGGCTCTGCTCTATCCCAGACAGAGCGTTGAGCTTAATATGTCGTTTAAGAACATCATGAGTGTAAATGTTCCCATTTACACCTTTAAAACAGCCAATGACGATCCGAGTGAGATATACCCTTACGGTTTTGCTCAGACCTCCGGTGAACTCGATGACGCGCTGAGTCAGCTTTCCAAGGTGTTTGAGGATATGCTTGAGCTTGCACAGGTTGAAAAAACCATGCAGCTGCTTGCGGAGGAGATAGAAAAGACACGCCGCCGTGTCAACGCTCTTGAATATGTCATGATCCCGGAGCTTGAGGGAAATATCAAGTATATCACCATGAAGCTTGAGGAGAACGAAAACGCGACAAAGGTTCGTCTCATCAAGGTAAAGGAAATGGTTCTTGAACAGGCGCACCACTATAAGCAATAAAGCCAAATAAGCGAAAAAAACGGAGAAATATCCGCCGTTCCGGAAATGACCGGAAAGTAAGCGGATACTTCTCCGTTAAATTTTGGCTCAATAGTTGGGGTATAGCAAATTTTGCTTATAGAGACGTTTTTCAGCAGAGCTGTGCGCCGGCGGGAACGGAATCGTCAAGTGTAATAAGATGCAGCTCCTCTTTGCCGTCGACCTCGCGTACCGCGGAGAGCAGCATACCGTTGGACATCTGCCCCATCATCTTTCTGGGCGGCAGATTGACAATAGCAACAACGGTCTTGCCGACAAGCTGTTCCGGCTCATAGAATTTATGGATGCCGGAAAGGATCTGACGCGGAGTGCCGCTGCCGTCGTCAAGCTGGAACTTGAGCAGTTTGTCCGACTTTTTGACCGCTTCACATTCGAGAACCTTGCATACGCGCATATCGCACTTTGCAAATTCGTCGATAGTAACGTCGGGCAGGACGGGATTGACCTTGACCTGCGGACCCTTTGCTCTGTTGGCAAGCTCAACAAGCTCTGTAATAGCCTTTTCGGCGTCAAGGCGCGGGAAAAGGGTTTCACCCTTATGGATGGCAACGCCCTCGGGCATGGAAGCGGAGAGACTTTCCCATGTGCGGGAAGCTTCCGGTGCGCCTATCTGCTCAAATGCCTTTATGCAGGTATCGGGTATGAACGGTGTGAGCATGACGAGAGAAACGCGGAGCGCCTCGACGAGATTGTACATGACCGCTGCAAGTCTGCCCCTACTCTCCTCGCTCTTCGCAAGAACCCAGGGAGCGGTTTCATCAATATACTTGTTGGCGCGCTGGATAAGCCTGAAGACCTCTTCAAGAGCCAGATGAAGCTGGAAACCGTCCATATGTGCGGCGTATTTCTCGGGTATGGATTTTATAATACCCAGAAGCTCATCGTCTATCGCGTCGTAAGTACGTTCCGCGGGGATCGTGCCGCCGAAGTATTTCTCGACCATTGCGGTGGTGCGCGAAACAAGGTTGCCCAGATCGTTTGCAAGATCGGTGTTTATAGTGTTTATAAGAAGCTCATTGGAGAACGTACCGTCGGAACCGAAGGGGAAGGTGCGCAGCAGGAAGAAGCGAAGTGCATCGACACCGAAATAATCCGCAAGGATATACGGGTCAATGACATTGTCGGTCTTGTTGGCTTTGGACTTGGAGACTTTGCCGCCGTCGATAACGAGCCAGCCGTGACCGTATACGCGTTTCGGAACGGGCAGACCGAGGCTCATGAGCATTGCAGGCCAGATGATTGAGTGGAAACGCACGATCTCCTTGCCGACTATGTGTACATCAGCCGGCCAGTATTTATCAAAATCGTCGTATCTGTCGTTGAGATAACCGAGTGCGGTGATGTAGTTGGAAAGGGCGTCTACCCATACATATACGACGTGACCCGGGTCAAAGTCCACCGGAACGCCCCAGTCAAAGCTCGTGCGGGAAACGCAGAGGTCTTCAAGACCGGGCTTTATGAAGTTGTTTATCATCTCGTTCACGCGGGAGGGGGGAGTGAGGAACGTGCCGGATTCAAGCAGCTCCTGAACGGGCTTTGCATATTTGGAAAGACGGAAGAAGTAGGCTTCCTCCTCAGCGTCTATAACGTCGCGGCCGCAGTCGGGACACTTGCCGTCAACAAGCTGGCTCTCCGTCCAGAAGCTTTCGCACGGGGTGCAGTATTTTCCGGTGTATTTGCCCTTGTATATATCGCCATTGTCGTACATCTTTTTGAAGATGCGCTGGATGGAGGCAACGTGATAATCGTCGGTTGTGCGGATGAAGCGGTCGTTGGAGATGTTCATCAGCTTCCAGAGATCCTTGATGCCGTTTTCCCCTTCGACGATCCTGTCAACAAACTGCTGCGGAGTAACGCCCGCGGCCTTTGCCTTCTCCTCGATTTTCTGCCCGTGCTCATCCGTGCCGGTGAGGAACATGACGTCATAGCCGCGCAGCCTCTTGTAACGGGCGATCGCGTCGGTCGCAACGGTGCAGTAGGTATGACCTATATGCAGCTTGTCGGAGGGATAATAAATGGGCGTGGTAATATAAAATGTCTTTTTCTCCATGGTACTTTTCCCTTTCAGATTTGCCGGCGGAAATATTTGTATCCTGCCGCCGACGGTATATTTCCCTATTAAATAACGAACGTTGTTATAAGGCGGTGCATCAGGCGGCCGCGCCTGCCATTGCGGCCTGTGCGGCGGCCTGTTCTTCAAGAGCCTTGAACTGCTCGGCAAATTCATGGGTGTGGTATACGTCATAAATTTCGGCGATCATGTCTATCTGATTGCCGTCCTTGTCGTATACATCCCTGAACACCTGTGCGCCGTAGCCCTCAAAGAGCCACGGGTATTTGCTGTTATTGTATCCCGCAACGGTTGAGCGCGTTTTGATGTAGGTTCCGTCAATATTCGTGCCGACTATCTGAACCGTGAGCGCCCTGTTTTCCACATCGCAGTTGGCGACGATCTTTACGGGGTAAGCGGTATCGTTTCTGAATTTGAAGTGCGGCTTCGGCCAGCTTACGGTAGCGTCGTAGCCCTTTTCAATGTAATCTGATGGGAAATAGTGCGGGCTTCTCTCGACGGTCGTCAGCCTGTACCCGTAGAGCATTGCGCAGTACAGCGTAGACGATACCTGACATACGCCGCCGCCGATCTCTTCGACAACCTCGCCGCTGCTGTATGCGCCTGCGGGGAGAAATCCCGCGGCCTCCGTGCGCTCACCCACAACGTCGTTGTAGGAGAAGACATCACCCGGATAGAGAATGTAATCGTTTATTTTGCTGGAAGCGAGCACAAGATTGTTGATGCGGTTGTCGTTGCTGTTGGGGAAATATGTTGTTCTTTCGCCCAGAACGTCCCGGAACAGCAGCACCTCAAGATCAGCCGCAGTGATCTCCGGGAACGACAGCGTCAGCGGGATCTCGATCTCCTTTGCAACCGTACCCTCGTTCCAGATACGCTTTGCTTCTTCAACGTCAAATTCGCATCCTTCTATATCTTCTATGACGGTGAAAGTGTTGTCATCGGAAAAATGCGCGTCCACAGGCTCTCTTGCAAGCTCATCGTGGATCTTGTCAAAGTCAGGCATTTCGGGCTGGCGGGAAAGCGTATCGTAGGATATGCTCATGGTGCCGCTGCTCAGAGCCTGAATTATAAGCTCAATAATAGCTTCGTTGTCAAAGCTGAAGTCGCCCGCGCCCTTTATCATTCTCAGAACCGACTTTTCCTTGTCTATCTCGTATCCGCCGCTGCCGAGAGCGTTGTTGAGCTTGCTTATGCCAGCGTCAACTCTTTCCGCGATATATTCCGTATCAAGATTCTCTCTGCTTTCCGCGACGTCAACGGGGACAAAGAAGCCTTTGAGATACCTGTAAAGGTTGAGATACCAGTTGCCGTCATGCCCGTAGGCAAAGGCGAGATCAGCCGCCGTTTCCTTATCCGGCAGAACGCCGGCTTTGCCCAGATCGACCTGAAATTCCGACACGTCCATAAGTCTTACGGTGAGCGGAAGCGACGCCCTTATATCCCAGCCGGATTTTTCAAGCATTTCGGGGATCTCATCACGCGTAAGACCGCTTACAAGAACGCCGTCAACGCTGACATTCGGAAAAACCGTGTCGCTGTACGTGACGTAAGCGGCGGCGCCGGTCACGGCGGATACGGCCATAAGCACGATTATAAGAAAGATCCCGAGACCTTTCAGAAACCTGGCCAGCGCATCTGCGCGCTCATCCTTTTTGCGCTGTATTTCCTCGGGAGAAACACGCGCCGCGCCCTTTCCATTTCCTGAAGCGCCGCGGGCGGGGCGCTTCAGGCTGTCCCCGTAAACGTTTGGACGGTTATTTACTTTTGGGGCTTTGCCGCCGGAATCATTTTTACTCATATAGCAGTCCGCCGTTCATTTCAGAATTTTTTTAAGCTCCGCCTGTGCGGAAAGTTCAATGCGGCACAGCATAATGCCGCGGGATGCCGCCTCAATGGTTTCAGCCTGAAGTGTGCTGATTGTACATATCGGAAAACATTTCCTCTTCTCCCTTCGGGAGGTCTATTTTCAGCTCCGTCTTATCGTCGTCAACGAGCCATGGCGTGCCTTCAAGTCTTCCTGTGGCCTGAACCTCAAGAAGAATGCCGATAAGCTGATTGGAGATAAGGAAGCCCGGAACCGTAAAATGCCATCTTCCGTCTGTAAGCTCTGCCCAGCCCTTTTTCCTGAAAGCGCGGAGGGCTTTGTCAAGCGGCCTGAAATCGCTTTGGGTGCGTACTCTGTAATCATATTCGGAGATACCGCGGGATGTGCGCATGGCGAGCATGACATACTCGACGCTTTTGCCGAACTGATCAATGTTTTCATACTCGTCCACAAGGCTTGCGTCTCTGTAAACCGCAGAGATATAGCGTTTGAGGTCTTTTATATAGCTGTACCTGAGATTGCCGATGCTTGAGTGCGCGCCGGGGCCGAAGCCCATATAATCCTCAAGGTTCCAATATTTGAGGTTGTGCTTTGACTCGAAACCGGGGGCGCAGAAATTGGAGACCTCATAATGCTCATATCCGTAGCGCCTCAGCATGGAGGCTGCAAAGGAGTACATATCCGCCTGCTCGTCGTCATCGGGCATGATGGGTGAGCCGTTGTACTCACGGTACATTCTTGTACCGCGCTCAAGCTTCAGACCGTAGCATGAAATATGCTCCGGATGCAGCGCAACGATCTCCGAGAGCGAATTTGCCCATTCGCCCTTCGTCTGACTCGGCAGACCGTACATCAGATCGACGCTTATGTTGTCAAAGCCCGCTTTCCTTGCGTCCTTGAAGGCCTTTACGGCCTGCTGAAAATTGTGCCTTCGTCCGATAAGCTTGAGGAGGTTGTTGTCTGTTGCCTGGATACCCATTGATATCCGGTTGATGCCCTCTTCGCGCATACGGCACAGATCGTCATAGTGCATACTGTCCGGGTTGCATTCCACCGTGACCTCCGCGTCAAGGCGGACATTGCCGTTGAGCTTGAGCGCATTAAAAATTTCGATTATATTGTCTGCCCCGTAATAGCTTGGCGTACCGCCGCCAAAATATACCGTATCGACGTCGTAGTTCTTTATTGACGTTGACGATTCGTCGATATGGTCAAGCAGAGCGTCCTGATAATCCGGCATGATGTGGTCGCAGCCGGAGAGGGAGTAGAAATCGCAGTAAGCGCATTTGCTGGCACAGAACGGTATGTGGATATAAATTCCGAGCCGTTTTTTCATATATAAAGATACTCCGAAAGATAATTATGGAAGCTTCCCCGGGAGGAAAGCTCTCGGGGAAAAGGCAGGCTCAGAACATTTCGCCTACGAGCGTGACGAATGACGCGGGGTCTTCGATCTCAAGCCCTGCCATCATTGCGGCAAGCGTGAACATGACCTTTGCCTGCTTCGCGGCCTTGTCCTTGTCGTTTGAATAGGCGTCGAGCAAAGCCTTGACGGCGCTGTGGCCGATATTAAGCTCAAGCACGCGGTTGGCGCGAAGCTTGCGCATCTCCTCGCTTGGACCGCGGCGGAAATATTTTTCCATTTCAAGCGTCATGCCGCCCTCGGTCGTGAGGGCGCACGGCATATCGCCGAGCTTGGAGGAAAACTTCACCTTGGTGACATCCTCGCCTATGGCGTCCTTCACAAAATCAAGGAACTCCTTGTTTTCAATATCACGTTCTTCCGCGGCCTTCTTTTCTTCCTCGGTGTCAAAGCCGAGATCGTCGGTAACGACGTTGCAGAAAGCCTTGCCGTCCTGCTCATGCAGACATTCAAGCACCATTTCGTCGAGTGCGCTTGTGAGATAAATAAGCTCATATCCGCGCTTTTTGACCTCTGCACACTGCGGCAGACTCATGGCGTGCTTTACGGAGTCGGATGTGGCATAATAGATGACCTTCTGGCTCTCGGGCATATTTTCCACGTATTCCTTGAGCGTTATCTGCTTGTCGTCGGAGGTGTAGAATATCAGCAGATCGCGCAGAAAATCCTTGTATCTGCCGTATTCGTCGCAGACGCCGCACTTGAGATGCACGCCGAAATTGCGGAAAAATTCCTCATACTTCGGCTTGTCGTCCTTCATGAGCTTTTCAAGCTCACCCTTTATTTTCTTTTCGAGGTTCTGACCGATTATCTTGAGCTGACGGTCATGCTGGAGAATTTCGCGGGAGATGTTGAGGGAAAGATCGGGAGAGTCCACAACGCCCTTGACAAACTCAAAATACTCATGCACGAGCTTGTCGCACTTTTCCATTATCATAACGCCGTTGGAGTAGAGCGTTATGCCGCCCTTGTTGTCGCCGACAAATGCGTTGTCGTTTTCCTCGCCGGGAACAAAGAGCATTGCCTTGTAGGAAACGGTACCCTCGGCGTTGATGCGGATAAGGCAGCAGGGATCTTTCCTGTCCCTGTTCTTTTCCTTGTAATAGGCGATGCAGTCGTCGTCTGTTACATCATTCTTGCTGCGCTGCCAGATCGGCACCATGCTGTTGACAGTCTCGTTTTCCGTGACCATCTTATATTCATATTTGGGGCTGCCGTCGTCGTTTTTCTCACAGGTCTCTACGCGCTCCTGATGCTCGATATCCATTTTGATCGGCCAGCGCACATAGTCGGAATATTTTTTGATAAGCGCCTTGAGCTTCCACACCTCGAGATATGAGCCGTATATCTCCTCATCGGAGTCGGGCTTGATATGCATGATAACATCGGTGCCGACAGTGTCCTTGTCACATTCGGTGACGGTGTATCCGTCCGCTCCGCGGCTGACCCATTTAACGCTCTTTTCCTCACCGTATTTGCGCGTGATAACGGTCACCTCGTCGGCAACCATAAACGCGGAATAGAAGCCCACGCCGAACTGACCGATAATGGAAAGATCCTCGCTCCCGCTCTTATCCTTGTCCATCTCGCCCTTGAAGCAGAGAGAGCCGCTTTTTGCGATAACGCCGAGGTTGCTTTCGGCCTCTGCGGCGGTCATGCCTATTCCGTTGTCGCGCACGGTAACGGTGCGCGCCTCTTTGTCGGCAATGACGTCGATATGAAAATCGTCCCTGTTAAGACCGATCTTGTCGTCGGTGAGCGACATATAGCACAGCTTGTCAATTGCGTCTGATGCGTTTGATATGATCTCACGGAGAAAGATCTCCTTGTTGGTGTATATTGAATTGATCATCAAGTCAAGCAGACGCTTGGATTCTGCCTTGAACTGTTTCTTTGCCATTTTAACTATGCCTCCATAGATATAGAAATTTATAATAACTTATTATACCACACTTACCCGCAATTTCAACAATTGTTTATAATAATGTAATGAAAGAATCTGCCTGATTGACAAAAGCGGCGCGATATGCGAAAATTTAAAAAACAGGACACTTTTTATTTTCTGTTCCGTCAAAAATATACTCTGATTTTCTGAAAGTGAGGTATAAATATGAACTGCATAAGAAAGGTCGTTTCATCGGCTGCAATAATATTTGCACTGATGCTCTCCGCATGCACTCAGGGATCGGCAGCGGCGGCGGTGCCTGCGCCGGAGGATGGAGCCGTGCCGGTAAATACAGGGAAAAACGTTGTCAGCGTATCCGGCGTTGACGAATTTCTGGCCGCAATAGCACCTGATACGCATATAGTGCTGCAAAGCGGCGTGTATGAGCTTAATCTTGCTTCCGACTACGGCAGAGGCAGCGGTGAGTATTACCGTTGGGACGAGGTATACGACGGGCCGGAGCTTGTTATACATGACGCCGACAACCTGAGCATTTCCGCCGCCGATGATGCGGATGTCACCATTTCCGCACTGCCGCGCTATGCGAACGTTATGCGCGTTGTCAGCTGCGACGGCTTTAAGCTTGAGGATGTTACCTGCGGGCATACGAAGGAGCCGGGGTACTGCGCTGGCGGCGTGATAAGAGTTGAAAGCTCTGACGGGGTGCGGATAGACGACTGCAATCTGTTCGGATGCGGGACAGTCGGGGTGGATGCTTACCGATGCAGCGGGCTTTATGTGACCGACTGCGACATATACGAATGTTCGTATAACGCTGTTGCGGCGGCAAGCTGCAAGGACGTGCGCATCGTTGACTGCGATATATACGACATCCGCAGTGAATGGGCGAATATCTTTGAGGTGGGGCAGACGACCGGCTTTGCCGCGGTGAACTGCGACATCGAAAACAACAGTGCGCGTTATCTTCTCTATGCGGACAATTCACCGGAGGTGTATATTCTCGGCTGCGAGACGGAGGAGAACTATTTCAATACGGCGGTCTTCCGCGTTTCGGGGAAGGCGCCGGTTCTTGAGAGAACGTCTCTCAATAAAAACTACTTTACCGCATGGTATGACAGCAGCAGCTACAGCGGCGGCACACCGGGACTGAGATGTGTTGACAAAGCCGGAAACGAGCTTTCAAATGCACAGCTTGAGCAAATGAAGCAGAGCGACTGCACGTATGACGGCCCCAATATAACGCTTGATACGGCTGTCCCGGAGATAACCGTGGACGAGAGCGGGAAGAAAACGGCGCGTGTCGGCACGGCTGATGAATTTCTCGCCGCCATCCGGCCGGGTGTGAACATTATTCTTGACGCAGATACGATAGACCTGAGCGGGGCTTCCGATTACGGCTGCGGAAGCGGTGAATATTATTATTGGCGCGGGTGCTACGACGGAGCGGAACTGGTCATCAGCGGCGCTGACGGCCTGAGCATTACGAGCGGTGTCAACAGCGTAATTACGGCAGTACCCAGATACGCAAACGTCCTGAATTTTGAAAACTGCGACGGACTCAGCCTGAGCGGCTTCACGGCGGGACATACGACCGAACCGGGGGAATGTGCAGGCGGCGTTCTGGCGTTTGACGGCTGCCGGAATATTGCAGTGGACGGCTGCTCACTGTACGGGTGCGGCATACTTGGGATATATGCGGCGGAATCGGACGGTCTTACGGTCACCGGCACGGAGATATACGACTGCTCCACCGGCGCTGTTGTGCTGTACGCGGTGAAGGACGCCGTGTTTGAAAACTGCTATATCCATGACTGTCCGCGGCCGGAGATAAGCCTTTATGAGTACGGGGCGGTATTTATAAACGCCGAGGGCAAATCGGTATCGATCGAGCCGGGAAACTATACAATGAACGATGAAGCCCTGCCGATATCGGCCGACCCGGACGCAAGGGTGAGCGTTCTATACGGCGGAGCCGCGATAAACCAACTGGAGCTTGGCGAAAACGACGCGCCGGTGCAGCTGTATGCAATGGTGGAGCTTTTCAGCGGAGAGGCGGTTGACCCGGACAGAATACGCTGGGGCTGTGCCGGAATGGGAGATGAGCTTGAATTTGACAACAGCAGCGGAGCAATGGTCACGCTTACGTCAAATCTGGCGGCGGGCGAGAGTGCAGAGCTGTATGTTGACTACCTTGGCGCCGACGGCTGCTCAGTAGGCTGCGCAGTGATCACCGTAACAGGATAAGTTAACATAAAATTAGTTACGTAACTTTATAAACATAATATAAGCTACATAAAATCAAGGACATAATTTAAACAACATAATATCAAAGGCGTAAAACAGGCAACATAAAATGGTAAACATAATCTTGCTGACATAAATCTGTTTACGGAAAATTGGCAACTTAATATTAACGACATAATATTATTAACATAAAATTTAGTTTTTGGTTTTCCTGAATGGGATCACAAAGAGAAATTCCCCGTATCTGATTAGAAATATATCAATCATTCAGGAAAAGCTGTTTTTGGAGGAAGAAAAAATGACTGTACCGGAAAGACTGTCGGCGCTTCGCACCCTTATGAACAAGCGCGGGATATCTGCCTATATGATACCGAGTGAGGATCTTCACGGAAGCGAATATGTAGGCGGATATTTTAAAGCAAGGGAGTTTATGTCCGGCTTCACCGGCTCTGCCGGAACGATTCTTGTTATGGCTGAGCGCGCTTTCCTCTGGACGGACGGAAGATATTTTCTTCAGGCGGCGGAGCAGCTTGAAGGCACGGGAATCGGCCTTATGAAAATGGGTGAGCCGGGCGTTCCTACGCTTACGGAATTTCTCGCGCAGGAGCTTCCGGAAAACTCCCGTCTCGGATTTGACGGCCGCGTCGTCAGCGCTGCCCTTTCCGAAAAAATCGCACGTGTGCTGAGAGAGAAAAATGTTGTAATCAGCGCCGATGAAGACCTTGTTGACACCGTCTGGGCTGGAAGACCGTCTCTTCCGGCGGAAAAAGTCTGGACGCTTGATAAGAAATATGCCGGAAGCACACGCGAAAAGCTTGAACGTGTCCGTGCGGCTCTTAAAAAAGAAAAATGCGATATTCTGCTTGTTTCTGCACCCGAGGAGGCCGCATGGCTCCTTGGGCTTCGCGGAAGCGATGTGGAATGTACGCCGGTGTTTCTTTCTTTTATGCTGATTTCTGCCGATAAAGCCGTACTTTTTGCAAATAACGGCATTTTTGATGCCGAAATCAGAAAGCGGCTTGCGGATGACGGCATCGCGCTTGCGCCGTATCCGGCTGTATATGGGCAGGCAGAGCATGAAAGCGTAGGGAAGCGCGTCTGGGCTGACCCGGCAAGGACGAACCATCTGCTTATGCGCTGTCTTGCCGGTGCGGAAAAGACCGTAAAAAAGCCGACGCCTATCGAACTTATGAAAGCCGTAAAATCACCTGAGGAGCAGGAGGGGATGCGCCGTGCGCATATTCTTGACGGCGTCGCCTGCACGAAATTTATTTTCTGGCTCAAAACTCATGTTGGGAAAGAGAGAATAACCGAGATTTCCGCCGCCCGAAAGCTGCTTGAATTCAGAAAGGCGCAGACGGGCTTTGTTGAGCCGAGCTTTGAAACGATTATGGCATACGCCGCTCACGGCGCGATCGTGCATTATGCCCCGACGCCGGAGACGGACTGCGAAATGCTTCCGCACGGACTTTGCCTTGTCGATTCCGGTGCGCATTACCTCTTCGGCACGACCGACATCACCCGCACCGTTGTTCTGGGCGCGCTGACCGATGAAGAGCGGCGCGGCTTTACACTCGCCATGAAAGGGCATCTCCGTCTCGGAAACGCAAAATTCAGATACGGCTGCGGCGGGGGAGCGGTGGACTGTCTTGCACGTGAGGCGCTGTGGGAAAACGGGCTTGACTATAATCATGGCACGGGACACGGCGTGGGCTTTGTCCTGTCGGTGCATGAGGGACCGCAGCGCATACATTGGAACAGCCCGAATAAGTCGGTGACGTTTGAACCGGGCATGGTCACATCCAACGAACCGGGGTTTTATGCAGCGGGAAAATTCGGCGTGCGCCACGAAAACCTTCTGCTGTGTGTGGAGAAAGAAAATAACGAATACGGACGCTTCCTCGGCTTTGAAAATCTGACCCTTGTGCCGTTTGATACCGACGGACTTGATATAAGCCTTTTGGATGAAAAAGAAAAAAGACTGCTCAATGATTATCACGCGCAGGTTCGGGAAGCAATTTCACAGTATCTTGAGCCTGAGGAAAAGCTGTGGCTTGAAAAGGCGGCGGCACCCATATCATGACAAACGCATAAATGCTCCTCGATTTCCGACGGCGTTTGACGGAAATTGAGGAGCATTTGCTGTATATTGGGAGCAGGCGGAGCCGCTGAGAACAGGATCAGTTTTCATCAAGAAAGCCCTTTACGAAATACATGGCCGCGCCCAGCACGGTCACATGGAGCGGATTGCCGCTGATACTCAGATAATCCTGATCGTGGGTGAAGGGATCTGCGCCGTATACATATTCCTTGAGCCTGCCGAGATACGGCTGGAGATAGTAGGCCATTATCCCGCCCATGACGATTTTTGAGTCAAAAGCCATGCGGATGTTGTGGATTGCAGTGGCCAGATGCTCAAGATAATTTTCCCAGATCGCGCCGGTTTTTTCATCGCCGTCGGCAAGGTTGGAAAAAAACTTTTCAAGTGTTACACCGGAATCTGTCAGTATTCTGTATTCGGAGCAGTACGCCTCGAGACAGCCTTTTTTTCCGCAGGCGCATCTGCGCCCGTTATATTCTACCGTCATGTGTCCGAATTCCCCGCCGAGCGAATTGCTGCCGCGATGCTGCACACCGTTGAGAAAAAGCGTCCCTCCGACGCCGTCAGCCAAGGACAGGTAGGCAAGCCCGCCAGACGAGCCGTTTTGAAGCTCAACCGCAAAGCCGGCGCTGTTCGCGTCGTTATCAAGATGCACCGGATACGGTACGGCGTCCGCAAGCGGCTTCATTGAAACGCTTTTTATTCCGAGGGCGGGGGCATAGTTTACGGTGAATCCGTCGCTCAGAAAAGTACCGGGAATACATATCCCGACGCCCAGAAGCTTTTCTCTCTCAATGCCGCTTTCGTCGATGAATTTTTCAAGCTCACCGGCAAAAAAATCTATATACTCGCGGCTGAAAATCGACGAGAGGGGGTACACGGTCTTATATGCCAGCTCCCTGCATTTGAGATTGATAGCGGCAAAATTGATCCTCCCCGTCTGTATCGAGACGCCGATGGCGTATCTTGCGTCGGCGACGACTTCAAGATTCATTGCGGGTCTGCCGCCGCTCGACGGACGCAGTCCGGAATATTTTATCAGCCCCATGTCCATAAGCTCGCCTATGTTCTGGTACAGCGTAGGCATACTTATGGATAACAGTTCTGCTATTTCAAGCTTTGACATAGGCTTATCCGAGCGGTAAAGAGCCTTATAGATTTTACTGCGCGTGTTAAGACGCCGTTCGGTATGCGTTGAGTTGCTGTTCATTGTTCCACTCCAAAAAGACTTATATAAAACATTCTGAAATATTTTATACAAGTCTTTTGGAAAAGTCAACAACATTTTTTTATCTAATTTGAATAATTAGGAGAGCGTAAGATAAGCGGCAAAATAAAAATAAGTTATTTTGCACAAAAATCCGGATGATAATTTGTTGGTTTAAATGAAAATGAAATGTAAAGTAAAATATTGTTTGACTTTTATAAAGCGTATTTATATAATCAGACTTGAGAAAAGGAAACGCGCATTGAAGCGGAACTGCGCAATTGCATCCGCAGGCTCAACTGCCAGAGCAGTATGCGGTATTATTTTAAAGAAAAGCAGTAATGCCTTTCAAAATAAATTATCAAAAGGAGAAACATCATGAACATGAAGAAGTTCTTAGCAATTCTTATGGTTCTGTGCATGGTAATGGCTCTTATCCCTGCGGCCTGCGCAGAAGGCGACCTCGTCGGTGTTGCAATGCCTACTCAGGACTTGCAGCGCTGGAATCAGGACGGTGAAAACATGAAGGAGCAGCTTGAGGCTGCCGGATACAGCGTTGATCTTCAGTTTGCGGCAAATGATATCCCCACTCAGGTTTCCCAGATCGAGAACATGATTGCAAACGGCTGCAAGGTTCTCGTTGTTGCCTCTATCGACGGTGATGCTCTCGGCACGGTTCTTGCTCAGGCAAAGGAAGCCGGCATCCCCGTCATCGCATATGACCGTCTCATTATGAACTCCGACGCCGTTTCTTACTATGCCACCTTTGATAACTGGCTCGTCGGCACAAAGCAGGGCGAATTTATCGAAGAGGCTCTCAACCTCAAGGAAGACGACGGCAAGACCTATAATATCGAGTTCATCACCGGCGACCCCGGCGACAACAACATCAACTTCTTCTTTGACGGCGCTATGAGCATCCTCCAGCCTTACCTTGACTCCGGCAAGCTGGTATGCCCCTCCGGCCAGACCGAAAAGGCGGTAGTTGCTACCGCAAACTGGGCGACCGACGCCGCTCAGTCCCGTTTTGAGAACATTCTCAGCTCCTTCTACGCAGACGGAACTCAGCTTGATGCCGTCCTCGCCTCCAACGACTCCACCGCCTGCGGCGTTGAGAACGCTCTTGAGGCTTCCTACACCGGCGAGTGGCCCGTCATCACCGGTCAGGACTGCGACATAGCCATTATGGCAAATCTCGTAAGCGGCAAGCAGTCGATGTCCGTGTTCAAGGATACGCGTACTCTGGCTGCGAAGACCGTTGAGATGGTTGACGCTCTTATGAAGGGCACCGAGCCTCCCATCAACGATACCGAGACCTACGACAACGGCACCGGCATCATTCCCAGCTTCCTCTGCGAGCCTGTTGCCTGCACGGCCGACAACTATAAAGAGCTTCTGATCGACTCCGGCTACTACACCATGGAGCAGATCGAGGGCTGATACAGTCGCCTGATACTCAAAACCGAGAAAGAGGGGCGGGTAATCCCCGCTCCTCTTTTTACAAATCGCGTTGCCACGCAGTGAAAGCGTGTGCGGTACGGAAATAATATACAGAGCAACAAGAGGAGGGGGAGCAGTTTGGCTGACAATATTCTTGTGATGAAAAACATCACAAAGGAATTTCCAGGCGTAAAAGCCCTTGATGACGTAACGTTTGAAGTGGAGCGCGGGGAGATCCATGCTCTGGTCGGCGAAAATGGCGCGGGTAAATCCACATTGATGAATGTTCTTTCCGGCACGTATCCTTGCGGGACATATTCCGGAGACATCATTTATAATGATGAGGTCTGCAAATTCGGAAAACTCAAAGACAGTGAGGAAAAGGGCATTGTTATCATTCATCAGGAGCTGGCTCTCGTTCCGGAACTGTCTATCGGCGAAAATATGTTTCTCGGAAACGAGAGAGGAAAAAAATTTGCGATCAATTGGGACGAGACATATAACGAGGCGGATAAGTATCTTAAAATGGTCGGTCTTGCCGAATCATCCAGAACGCTTATAAAAGATATAGGTACCGGCAAGCAGCAGCTTGTCGAAATAGCAAAGGCTCTTGCAAAGCACGCAAAGCTGCTTATTCTGGATGAGCCTACGTCTTCCCTGAACGAAGAGGATTCAAAAGCGCTGCTCGATATGCTCATAAGGTTCAAGAAAGAGGGACTGACGTCAATTATCATTTCACATAAGATAAACGAAGTTTCTTATGTGGCGGATTCTATTACTATACTCAGAGACGGCAAAACGATAGAGACGCTGAAAAAAGGCGTCGATGATATAAGCGAAGACCGTATAATCAAGGGTATGGTCGGGCGCGACCTGAGCGACCGTTTCCCCAAACGCAGCTCGGCGGTGTCCGACGAGATAGCTCTTGAGGTTGAAAATTGGAATGTTTACCATCCTACATATACCGAGAAGAAAGTAGTGGACAATGTGTCCTTTTATCTGAAAAAGGGCGAAGTAGTCGGTTTCTCGGGCTTGCAGGGCGCGGGACGCACCGAGCTTGCAATGTCGATATTCGGTCACAGCTACGGCTCAGGTATTTCCGGGACGGTGAAAATAAACGGCAGGGAGGTCAGAATGTCTTCCTGCAAGGAGGCTATTGACAACGGCCTTGCCTATGTTACCGAGGACAGAAAGGGCAACGGGCTGCTGCTGTCCAATCCGATAAGGATAAACACGACCCTTGCCAACCTTGACGGCGTTTCAAGACACGGTGTTATAGATGTTGACGAGGAGTACAGGGTTGCGGTAGACTATAAAGAAAAACTGACCACAAAATGCGTCACGGTCGAACAGAAGGTGGGAAACCTCTCCGGCGGCAACCAGCAGAAGGTGCTGCTTGCAAAGTGGATGTATGCCGAGCCCGATATCCTTATTCTTGACGAACCCACCCGCGGAATAGACGTGGGTGCAAAGTATGAAATCTACTGCATTATCAACCGGCTTGTCGCCGAGGGAAAATCCGTCATAATGATATCCTCTGAGCTTCCTGAAATCCTCGGTATGAGCGATAGGATATACGTTATGAACGAAGGCAGACTTGTGGGTGAATTTGACGCCGCGGATGCAACTCAGGAAAAGATAATGAGCGCTATCCTGAAATCCGATAATGCTGATTAAGGAGTTTGAGAAAGATGAATAAGTCAAAAGCTATGTCTATCCTCCAGAAATATACAATGGTGATCATCCTCGTTCTGGTAGTTGCATTTTTTACGTGGAAATCGGGCGGTAAAATTCTTCTGCCGCAGAATATTACAAATATCATTGCCCAGAATGCCTATGTGTTCGTTCTGGCGACAGGTATGCTCCTGTGCATACTTACGGGCGGCAATATCGACCTTTCAGTCGGCTCCGTCGTTTGCTTTACCGGCGCGGTCGGCGCAATATGGATGCGCAACGATATGAATATGTGGGTCGTCGTGCTGCTCATGCTACTTATCGGCGTTGCGGTAGGCGCGTGGCAGGCGTTCTGGATCGCATATGTCCGTGTCCCGCCGTTTATCACGACACTTTCCGGAATGCTTGTGTTCCGCGGCCTTTCAAACGTCGTTCTCGGCGGCAAAACTGTATCCGTCAAAAATGAGCTGTTTGTCAAAATCTTCGGCGGCGGTGCAAAGTGCTATGTTCCTGATATTTTTCACGGCGAGAATATCAATATTCTCTGTGTGGTCGTGGGCGTTGCCGCAGCGCTTATTTATCTTGCTGTAACATACAGCGGCAGAATTTCCAGAAAGAAAAAGGGATATGAGGTCGATCCTCTTGCGCTGACCCTTGTAAAGACGCTTGCGATCACTGCGGTCATCCTGTTCTTTACTTTTAAATTCGCTCAGCATAAGGGTATCCCCACCGCGCTTATCTGGGTCGCGCTCGTTGTCCTTGTGTATTCGTACATAACCTCCAAAACCACTATCGGCCGCCACTTGTATGCAGTCGGCGGAAATGAGACCGCAACAAAGCTTTCCGGCATCAACACGAAATTTGTATATTTCTTTGCGTATACCAATATGGGCTTTCTGGCGGCTGTCGCGGGACTTCTTACGATCGCACGCCTGACCTCCGCACAGCCAACCTACGGTCAGAACTATGAGATGGACGCTATCGGCTCCTGCTTTATCGGCGGCGCATCCGCTTACGGCGGCGTCGGTACGGTACCAGGCGTCATTATCGGTGCACTTCTGATGGGCGTTATCAATATCGGTATGTCAATCATCGGCGTTGACCAGAACTATCAGAAGGTCGTCAAGGGTCTTGTGCTTCTTGCCGCCGTTATATTTGATGTAGTCACAAAGAAAGAGAATAAGTAATACAGTTTTTAGCAAAGGAGAGAACTATGCTGTTTATTGGCGTTGATTTAGGTACGTCGGCCGTAAAGCTGCTGCTCGTGGACGATAAGGGGGCAATACTCAATACCGTCACAAAGGAGTATCCGCTCTGCTTCCCCTGTCCCGGATGGTCGGAGCAGAGGTGTGAGGACTGGTGGAACGCCTGTCTCGTCGGAATACCCGAGCTTTTGAATGGCTTTGACGCCTCAAAGGTCGCGGGAATAGGCGCGGGCGGGCAGATGCACGGGCTTGTAGCGCTTGATAAGGACGATAACGTCATTCGCCCCGCAATTTTGTGGAACGACGGCCGCACCTTTGAGGAGGTGGAGTACCTGAACGGCGTTATTGGAAAGAAAAAGCTTTCGGAGTACACAGCGAATATCGCTTTTGCCGGATTTACCGCGCCCAAGATCCTTTGGATGAAAAAGAATGAGCCGGAAAATTTTGCAAGGATCGAAAAAATAATGCTCCCCAAGGACTATATCAACTATAAGCTGACGGGTGTTCATTGCTGCGACTATTCCGACGCGAGCGGAATGCTGCTTCTGGATGTGGAGCATAAATGCTGGTCGAAGGAAATGCTTGATATCTGCGGCGTGAGAGAATTGCAGATGCCGGAGCTTTATGAGAGCTATGAGGTCGTCGGACATCTCACTGCGCAAGCCGCTGCGGCGCTGGGACTGAGTGAAAGCGTCGTGGTTGTCGCCGGAGCCGGCGACAATGCCGCCGCCGCAGTCGGGACCGGAACGGTGGGCGAAGGAGGCTGCAACATTTCCCTCGGCACGTCAGGCACTATATTCATTTCAAGCGAAAAGTTCGGGGTTGACCCAAATAATGCGCTTCATGCCTTCGCCCATGCGGACGGGGGTTACCATCTCATGGGTTGTATGCTCTCTGCGGCAAGCTGCAACAAGTGGTTCTGCGGCGATATCCTGAAAAACGACGATTATGCACAGGAGCAGGCGGAGATCACCGACGATAAGCTTGGAGGGAACAGAGTGTTCTTCCTTCCGTATCTTATGGGCGAGAGAAGCCCGATAAACGATACCGATGCAAGAGCCGCCTTTATCGGCATGAGCATGGATACGCAGCGCTGCGAGCTGGTACAGGCTGTGCTTGAGGGCGTCGCGTTTGCTATCAGGGATTCGTTTGAAGTGGCGAAGGCTCTCGGTATAGACATACCCGTGAGCAAGCTCTGCGGCGGCGGAAGCAAATCGCCGCTTTGGAGGAAGATATTTGCAAATGTGCTCAACATACCGCTTCAGATGGTAAAAACCGAGCAGGGACCGGGATACGGCGCGGCAATGCTTGCAATGGTAGGTGAGGGAAGATTCTCAAGCGTTCGTGAAGCTTCCGACGCACTCGTTGAGGTCGCCTCTACAACATATCCCGAACCTGAGCTTGCAAAGAAGTATGACGAGCAGTATAATAAATTCAGACTTATCTACCCGGCGCTGAAAGATGTTTTCCCAAAGCTCATGTGAATAAAGGAGAAATTATGAAAATTCTGTCAGTTTATGACGAGAGCTTCCGTGAATACGGACAGGTTCTCGAAGGATACGATCCCGAGGAGCTGATCGCGGCCATGAAAGCCGTGCCGATGCCTGACGGCGGAGTCAGCTATCTTCCGATGATCGAAAGCCTTGAGGCGTGCAAAGTGTTTGACGCTTTCCGTGATCGCGGCTACGGCGGTATGCCCGTGCAGATAGGCATGTGCTGGGGCTATAACACGAAGCTAAATTGTCTTGAGTATCACAGGGACAGTGAAATAAACATCGGCGCGGCCGATTTTGTCCTGCTTCTTGCAAAGCAGGGAGAAATCAGGGACGGTATTCTTGATACTTCAAAGGTGAAGGCTTTTGCGGTTCCGGCCGGGGTACCGGTGGAGGTATATGCAACGACGCTGCACTATGCGCCGTGCTGTGCGGGTACTGATGGCTTCCGTGTCGCAGTAGTCCTGCCAAGAGGCACAAATACGGAAAAGCCCGTTTTTGCCGCCGTCGGCGATGAGGACAAACGCATGACCGCAAGGAACAAATGGCTGCTTGCCCATAAGGATTCCGATGAGGCGAAAAACGGCGCATACATCGGACTTGAGGGTAAAAATATAGATATTCTGAGTGATTAATGTTTAGGAGGTAAAAACATGTTTGAAAATATCCCGCAGGTGAAGCTTGGCATAATTGCAGTGTCGAGAAACTGCTTTCCAATGTCCCTGTCAAAACGCCGCTGCGACGCTATAAAAGCGGTCTGCGGCGACGGCCTTTACCAGTGCCCGATCGTGGTTGAGTCCGAAACGGACGCCCGCAGGGCGGTTGACGATGTGACTGCAAACGGCGTCAACGCACTGTGCGTGTATCTTGGAAATTTCGGTCCCGAAACGCCGGAAACTCTCATAGCCGAATGGTTTGACGGTCCTATCATGTATGTTGCCGCGGCCGAGGGCGACGGCGACCTTCATAACGGCAGGGGCGACGCCTTCTGCGGTATGCTCAACTGCTCCTACAATCTCGGCCTTCGCGGCAAGAAAGCGTATATCCCCGAGTATCCCGTAGGCACTGCGGAGGAGGTTGCGCACAAGATAAAGGAGTTTATACCTATCGCAAGAGCGATTCTTGGTCTTAAGGGGCTTAAAATAATTGCCTTCGGTCCCAGACCGGACGATTTCCTTGCCTGCAACGCCCCCATAAAGGCACTCTATGACCTTGGCGTTGCGGTAGAGGAGAACAGCGAGCTTGATCTGCTTGTGGCGTACAACGCCCATAAGGACGATGCACGTATTCCTGCAAAGATTGAGGAGATGTCAAAGGAGCTTGGTGCAAACAACCCGTATGCCGGTGTTCTGCCGCGCCTGGCGCAGTATGAGCTGACGCTTCTTGACTGGGCGGAGGAGCATAAGGGCGCAAGAAAATATGTCGCTTTTGCAAATAAATGCTGGCCTGCTTTCCAGACCGAATTCAAGTTTGTTCCCTGCTATGTAAACAGCCGCCTTGCCGCAATGGGCATCCCGGTGAGCTGCGAGGTCGATATTTACGGCGCACTGAGCGAGTATATCGGTATGTGCGTATCCGGCGGCGTCACCACGCTGCTTGATATAAACAATACGGTTCCCAAGACCATCTATGACAAGGGTATTGCCGGCAAATATGACTGCCGTCAGGGCGAGACGTTTATGGGCTTCCACTGCGGCAATACAAGCTCCTGCCTGCTCAGGAACCCGCACATGGGATATCAGCTCATTATGAAGCGCTCTCTTGAGCCTGATTCCGAGCCTGATATAACACGCGGTACGCTTGAAGGCAACATAAAGGCGGGGGAGATCACTTTCTTCCGTCTCCAATCCACAGCCGGAACGGAGCTTAAGGCATATGTTGCCGAGGGCAGCGTGCTTGATGTTGACTGCGAAAGCTTTGGCTCCATCGGCATATTCGCAATACCCGAAATGGAGCGCTTCTACCGCTACGTGCTTATAGAGAAGGGCTATCCGCATCACGGCGCGGTTGCGTTCGGTCACTGCGGCAAGGCACTCTTTGAGGTGTTCAGATACCTCGGCATCGGGGACGTCGCATACAATCAGCCGAAATCCGTACCATATCCCGGCGAAAACCCGTTCAAATAATAAAGTTTTGCAGTAAAACGCAGAAAAATACAGCCCCCTCAGCTTCTGAGGGGGCTGTAAAAAATGACCAGAGGAGACGGCGAAAAAATATACGGAGGGGAAACGATGAAAAAAGCGGTGATGTACGGCGGCGGGAATATAGGCCGCGGTTTTGTCGGAGCGATATTCAGCAAGGCCGGATACGAGGTGACGTTTATTGATGTGGCGGAACCGGTCATTTCGGAGATCAACGCAAGAGGGGAGTACCCAGTGCGGCTTTCGGATAACAGCGGCTTTTCCGAGGAGATAGTAAAAAATGTCCGTGCGGTAAACGGAAACGATACCGGGAAAGCGGCGGATGAAATAGCGAATTGCGACATAATGGCGACTGCTGTCGGAGCAAGGATACTGAAATTCATAGTGCCGAATATTGCGGAAGGACTTCGCCGGCGCTGGAAAAAGACGGACAGACCTCTGAATATTTTGATTTGCGAGAATCTGAACGAGGCAAATAAGATCCTTGAAGAATTGCTTCTTGAACAGCTTACCGGACCGGAGAAAAAGCTGCTTGCCGAGCGTGTAGGGCTTGTAGAAGCGTCTGTCGGGAGAATGGTTCCCATTCAGACGGAGGATATGAAGCAGGGCGATCCATTGCGTATATGCACCGAGCGTTATTCTTTTCTGCCCGTGGACAAGGCGGCGTTTAAAGGCGAAATTCCCGAAATAGCGGATATGATCCCGTTTGAGCCGTTCGATTTTTATGTAAAACGTAAGCTGTATATTCACAATATGGGACATGCGGTATGCGCGTATCTCGGTATGCTGAGCGGCAGCGAGTACATTTGCCGGAGCATTGACGATCCGGAAATATTGCAGATAACGGAAAACGCTATGATAGAGAGTGCTATGGCTCTCTCAAAAGAATACGATATGCCGCTTGACGCTCTTATAATGCATATACAGGATCTTATAGAAAGGTTCGGCAGCGAGCTGCTGAGGGATACCTGCGCACGTGTGGGGGCAGACCCATCAAGAAAGCTGGGGAAAGCGGACAGGCTTATCGGGGCGGGGGAGCTGTGTTTAAAGCATGGGATATTGCCGGCATATATCGCCATAGGCACCGCAGGAGCGGTGTATGCCTATCTTAAAGAGACGGGCAAAGAAAATACGCCGGAAGAAGTGAAAACCGTTCTGAAAACCGTTTCGGGCATTGAGACGGACGGTGAGCTTGCAAAGCTTATCCTTGAAAGCTGCGCGGACCTTAGCGGGGGCGCAGCACTGAAAGAGCTTAGAAAAAGAGCACAGAGCAAGAAGTACCTTTCTCTGAACAGCATAATCTGAACGTAAAAATGACATTTATATGCTTTCAACAGTGCTGACGGCAGGCTTGCAGCACAGGCGGAGACGAAGATCTGCAGAGCGCAAAAAGCTGATAAATAAGCCAAAAAACAAGAAAACTCCCGCGGCCCTTGAGACAGCGGGAGTTGGATATAAGAAGAGCAGGGTACGGGAGTCGAACCCGCCTAGCTAGCTTGGGAAGCTAGAGTAATACCGATATACCAACCCTGCCTGTTCTGCTTACTGTGAGAGTATAACATCTTTCAAAACAAATTTCAATAGCAAAAAGAAGCGTACAAGCGTCAAATTACGCGCATGGCATGCTCTATACTCAGCTTGACCGGGTCTATGGCGGCGAGAGCGGCGCGCGGCGGGAGCCTCCGGCGGCCCGGTCAGGCCTGTGAAAGGTCTTTCAGCTGCAGTACCAGCAGCCACGCCCCGGCTGCGTATACCGTGATATCGCGCCGCACAGCGAGACACCACACGCCCCACGCGAACAGCACCGCCGAAAGCACCGTTCCGGCCGCGAGAGACGCCCGCGCCGCACGCGTCTCTCCGCAGATTGCCGTGAGTATCTCCGATAGTATCCGTCCCCCGTCCAGCGGCATTATCGGCAGGAGATTGAACAGCGAGAGTATACAGCTTATCCCGGAGGAGAGCGCGAACCATGCCTCCCCTGTCGCGGCGTTCACCCTTGAGGCCGTGAGCGCGTAGAGCAGCCCCATCAGCGGCCCGGCCGCGGCCGAAATGATATTTGCCGCCGTTCCTCCTTCGCCGCGATAGCTGATACACATGCCGCTCAGCTCGGCCCTGATGGAACACACGTTGAGCCGGAATGCCCTCAGCGCCGCAAGATGACCCAGCTCGTGTACGGCAATGGCGGCGGCCGTGGCCGTGATCTCCGTCCAGTCGGAAAAAAAGTATACGAGCGACGCCGCGACGACGGCGCCCGGCTCGATCTTCAGTCTCATGCCGGACCGCCCTCCGGGGTCTCCGTCAGCTCTGCAGCTGAGACCGTATCTTCACTCTCTGTTCCCGTTATTTTTCGGCTGAGTGCCTCGGCAAGCTCCGTCAGTTTGCTGCCGCCGAAAAGTCTTGAAAGCCCGCTCTCCAGCCTTGCCGGAGCATACGGCATGAGCAGCTTTATCGCCGTGAGCACGGCAAAAAGCAGCGCGTACAGTCTGTTCCGCTTCACGGCCCCACCTCCCCTGCTGGAAAGTATATTGCGAAACCGGCGTTCATATAACACTTTTGTCTTGACAAGCGGCGAGCCGCCAATTATAATGTATGGGCTGTGACGGAATGCCGTCCGGCAGTGATCAGATATTTCGGGGTGTAGCGCAGCTGGTAGCGCGCTTGGTTCGGGACCAAGAGGTCGTGGGTTCGAATCCCGTCACTCCGACCATATCGAGTGTTCTTAA